>JAUNCG010000002.1 GCA_030526715.1 Eubacteriales bacterium | reverse complement strand
CATCGTCCTTTAATCGATCAGCACCCCAATCTGACAAATTGAACGGAGGATTTGCCATAATATAATCTGCGCGAAGGGTCGGATGACGATCATCCAGGAATGTATCAGCTGCATAATTTCCCAGATCCGGTTCGATTCCACGGATAGCAAGATTCATCTGCGCCATTTTCCAGGTTGTTGGATTGGAGTCCTGACCATAGATGGAGATGTTGCTGATATTACCGCTATGATTCTCAACAAAACGTGCAGACTGAACAAACATGCCCCCTGAACCGCAGCAGGGATCGTATACACGGCCTTTGAACGGTTTTAACACTTCTACCAGAGTTCGTACGACGCAGGACGGTGTGAAAAATTCTCCGCCTCTTTTACCTTCCTGCTCAGCAAACATAGAAAGACAATACTCATAAGTACGGCCAAGGATATCCTTCTCACTTCCATGTTCAATCATCTGGATATTAGTAAAAAGATCTACGACATCTCCCAATCTTCGCTTGTCCAATTCAGGTCGTGCAAAGTTCTTAGGAAGGATATCTTTTAATCTCTTGTTCTCTTTTTCGATAGCACGCATAGCGTCATCGATAACAGTGCCGATCTCAGGAGTATGTGCCTTTGCTGCAATCTCATTCCATCGGGCTCCTGCCGGAACAAAGAAGATTCCTTCTGAAGTATACTCATCAATATCTTCCTCAAATCCGTCACCTTCTTCCAGAAGCTCCTGGTATTTGTCATCAAATCGATCTGAGATGTACTTCAGGAAAATAAGTCCCAGTACAACGTTCTTATATTCTGATGCATCCATATTTCCGCGAAGAACGCAAGCTGCATCCCAGATTTGTTTCTCAAAGCCAATATTGGCCGTATTTTTATCCGCCATCGCGATTACTCCTTCGTATTCTATATTATTCAACTGTAGTGTCTGTTGATTTGTTCATCTTCCGCGCTTTTCTCGGATCAATTGGCTTTTTGGCATCTGCCGGAACAAGCCACATTGTTGATTTTTGAATTGCTCCTGGGATCCGTCCCTCTTTGCAATATACCGAAACGCGTCTTCGTGAAAGTCCCCATTTTTCTGCAATCTCTGCTGTTGATAAGTACTCCATATTATTCCTCCACTACCAGCAAATTCTTACAATAAACCTATGTTATATTATAATCCCGATGAGGAATAGTTTCAAGAAAAATTAGTCCTCTTTAATCCCCGATAATATAAAATCCGCGGACACGCTTTAACCGGCTAAAAAGTCGGCGCACAAGCAGTTGTCCGCGGATTATACTTACACCCCTTGTTGGGAAATCCTATATTCTCATAATTTTTCGTTTAAAACACAGGTTCATATCTTGCGATAATCGCCGGAAACCCGCTTAAACTGGGACTTTTTTCGAGAGGAGGCACACGGTTTCTGTGTGATCCGAAAAACAAAACATATCTACAGGCTGTATGCGCTGCACACCGTATCCATGTCCTGTCAGATACTGCAGATCCCTTGCCAGAGTCTCCGGATTACAGGAAATATACACTACCTTTTGAGGGCTCAGCTTTATGACAGAAGAAAGGAATGCCTCATCACTGCCCGCTCTGGGCGGATCCATAAAGACCACGTCTGCCTTCTCTCCAGTCTCTGCCATAGCCACCATGAATTTTCCGGCATCTTCGTGATAAAAGCGGATGTTTTTTGCCTCATTACGCTTCGCATTTGTTCTGGCATCCCGCACTGCATCACCGTTGAGCTCCACACCGATCACTTCCTTTGCACCTTTTGCAGCAATCAGTCCAATCGTTCCGATGCCGCAATAAGCATCGATCACCCGCTCCTTCCCCGTCAATCCTGCAAACTCCATAGCTTTTCCGTACAGCACTTCCGTCTGCACCGGGTTCACCTGATAAAAAGACTGGGGCGAGATTCGAAATACGCAGCCGCACAGCGTGTCTTCAATGTATCCTTTCCCATAGAGTACAATATCTCTTCTGCCCAGCACCATACTCGTTTTCTGATCATTCACATTGATCACCACCGTGCTGATCTCCGGATGCACCTTGCGCAGTGCTTTCACAAAATTATTTTTTGACGGTAGTATGGGAGAAGCCAACACCAACACTACCATGATCTGTCCGCTGGTAAATCCCCGACGCACCAGCACATGACGGAGCAGACCACTTCCGTTATCTTCATCATAAGTCCAGATTTTAAAAGATTTCAGCAACCCGCGGATCGTGCGGATAATCTCGCCGGACTTGCGATCCTCGATCAGACAGTCATCCACATTCACGATCTTATGTGTCCCCGCCTGATAAGTGCCGGATACGATCGCGCCGCTGCGCTCACGGCCAAACACCGCATGCACTTTATTCCGATAATAATAGGGATCTTCCATTCCCAGAATCGGACTCACCTTTCCATACGGCTTTAGCAGCCGTTCCACCTGCTTCTGCTTTATCCGAAGCTGCTCTTTGTATGGAACTCCCTGATAACGACATCCACCACATTTTTTTGCAACCTTACAGGTTCCTGTATTCTTACTCTCCATTTCTTTTCCTCTGATATATTTTCTTTTGTAAAGTCTTCCTGTTCTTTTCACATTTCCGGCACTATTTCACCTGTGCCGTTGTATTCCCTTTTATCCTATTCCAATTTCCTTTGCCGCGTCAAGGCAATTCTTATCTGTTTTTCTTTATGTTACTGTTCACGGGATATCCGGTAAATAACACTGTTTGCCATGCTTGCATGAAAGAACAGTATCCTTTCGTCAGATTTGCCCCGGAGTTAGGGAGCTCTCTATCAAAAAAAATCCGAAGCGGTCTGTCTATACCGCTTCGGATCATCTTTCCTATCGAATATTTAAGTACAGTAGCTTGGCCCACAGCTCTCATATTACACATATCTTCTTGCCGCTACCGGCGTACTGTAATTATAGCTTGAGACGATGATTCCCGTCTCTTCCGTGCTGGCATGCACGATCTGCCCTCCGCCGATATAGATGGCCACATGTCCGATATAGCCTCCGTCTCCGTAGAACAGTAGATCTCCGGGCTGCAGACTGCTCATGTCCACCGCATAGCCACCGTAGGACTGTGACTCCGCCGTTCTGGAAAGTCCGATGCCAAAGTTTGCGAATACGGACTGTGTAAATCCGGAACAGTCTGCGCCACCTGTCAGACTGGTACCTCCATAGACATAAGGATTACCAACAAACTGCAATGCATAATCCACAATCTGCTGTCCGAGCGCAGAATCTGTATAGACAGTCTCCGTCTCAGGTTGCTCTACATACCCTGTCTGTTCCGTGTTCTCCGGCTGCGGCACGTACTCCACCGGTTCTGTGTATTCTGCCTCCGGTACATACGCTGTCTGCTCCGTGTTCTCCGGCTGCGGCGTGTACTCCACCGGTTCTGTGTATTCTGTCTCCGACACATACTCTGCCTGCTCCGTATACTCCGGCTGCGGCGCATACTCCACCGGTTCTGTGTATTCTGTCTCCGGCACATATTCTGCCTGCTCCGTGTTCTCCGGCTCAGCTGCATATTCCGGCTGCGGTACATATTCCGTCTGTGCAGTGTCTGTATTCTCCGCCTCCGTGTATGATGAATGCTCCTCCTGTGCGGCATGCTTTGCGCTCTGTTCACCGGCAATCCGTTGCTGTTCCTCCTCCAGCGTCTCCCCTACCGCATAATATGTATGATACTCTACATAATAGGCATTGACATAGCCGTAAGAATCCGGTCCCACCGCGACCTTCATCCAGTCTCCATCCCATTGAAGTACTTCCAGCTCCTGAGCACTGTGTGCTACGTCTGCCACATCAGATGCCTCGTCCGGCTCTGTACGGACATTCAGCCACTCAGGATACACTTTCGCTACATTATAGGAAGTTCGATCTGCCACCTCTGATGCAGCGTCTCCCGTCAGGAAATACTCTGCCTTTACATATCCGGAAGCATTGCCGGAAGTGATCTGATACCAGTCTCCCTCACGACCAATGATGGTCGCCGCACAATCATTGTAGATCTTACCCGTGATCTCGCTGTCGGCATCAGCACCGCTTCTGATATTAATATATTCCTCGCACTGCGCAAAAGCCAGCGTACCTGTCAGATCTTCTGTATCCTGTTTGTTCTTCTCAGCCAGTACCGGAATGCCTGCCAGTGAAAAAGTCATGCATACACTCAGCAAGGCTACCATTGCTCTATAATATCTGTGTTTCACCTTCTCTGCAACCTCCTTTAAATTGATTACGTTTTGTTACATATCTGTGACAAAACATTGGTTGCATTATAGGGCAATCTACGGATCTGGTCAATAGCGCTTCACGAACCTTAATGTCTTCCTCAGAATCCTTAAGGATTTCCTAATATTTTCAACATAGCCCGCACACATCTGTATCCGTGCCTCCTTTGGCGGCGTCCTATTCGCATTCTTTTACGTTCTGCTCCTCATATCATCCAGAATGTCCGCAAGGCGGGCAAACTGTGCCAGAGTCAGAGTCTCTCCCCGCACGGAAGGAGCTACGCCAAGCTGTTCCAGCGCCTCCAGAATCTGTTCTTTTGAAAAAGAAAGCGTCTGGGAATTATGTAATCCGTTTACCAGCGTCTTTCTCCGCTGATTAAAAGAATCCCGGATGATCCGAAACATCAGCTCTTCATTCTGCGTCTTTACCGGCGGATGCTCATGGGTCGTCAGCCGGATCACCGCGCTCCCCACCTTCGGGCGCGGCATAAAGCAGTTGGGAGGTACGTTCGCCACAATATAGGGATCACAATAATACTGTACCGCCAGTGACAGCGCTCCGTAATCCTTCGTCCCCGGCTGCGCCTGCATACGCTGCGCCACCTCCTTCTGCACCATGACCGTAATGCTCTCCACCGGCACATGCTGCTCAAGCAGCCCCATAATAATGGGAGTAGTGATATAATACGGAAGATTTGCCACTACCTTGATCGGTCTGCCCCCGTTCTTCTCTTCCACGATCCTGCCGATGTCCACCTTCAGCACATCTTCATTCAGGATCTCAATATTGTCGTAAGCCTGCAGAGTCTCCTGCAGGATCGGAATCAGCATCCGATCGATCTCCACCGCCAGCACGTGTCCCGCCGCCTCTGCCAGATACTGCGTCATGGTTCCGATTCCGGGACCGATCTCCAGTACAAAATCATCTGCGCTGATCTCCGCCGATGCGATGATCTTATGCAGCACATGACCATCGATCAGAAAATTCTGACCGAATTTTTTCTGAAATGCAAACTCGTATTTCTGAATTACTTCAATTGTTTTCTGCGGATTTGATAATTTTTCCATATATCTTCTCTTCCTATCTCTTCATCTCGCCCCGAAAGCGCCTCACTTCCGGATATAATAACTCAAGCTTCTGCTGTTCACATCGGCAGACGGTATAGGCGGTGTGCGTTCTCCCATGTGATCCGTTCCACCTCTTCTGCCTCAAGCTTCTTGATCTGTGCGATAGCCTCTATCATCTTCGGAAGATAGAGGGAGGAATTGCGCTTGCCACGATACGGGGTCGGCGCCAGATACGGGCAGTCCGTCTCCACCACCAGATGCTCCAGAGGGATCTCTGCCACCACTTCCTTCAGCACACGGGCATTTTTAAAGGTGATCACTCCTCCCACACCCAGAAAATATCCCATCTTCACATATTCCTTCGCCATCTCTACAGAACCGGAATAACAGTGGATCACTCCTCCGGTACAGCCTCTGTGATGCTCACGGATACAGTCAAAAGTATCCTTCGCCGCATCACGGCTGTGTACCACTATCGGCAGATCCATCTTCTTTGCCAGCTCCATCTGACGAACAAACCAGTACTTCTGGATATCGTGTCCTTCCTTATCCCAGTAATAATCCAGTCCGATCTCCCCGACGGCTACCGCCTTTTCGGAAGAGAGCATTTCGGCAAGCCTCGTCATCCATTCCTCTGTCAGCTCTCCGACCTCATCCGGATGTACTCCCAGAGCGCCGTAGATAAAATCATACCTCTGCATCAGCTTGCAGGTGTCCTCCACTCCCCGCAGACTTGCTCCCACATTCACGATCTTTCCAATACCGTGCTCGCGCATACTGCCGAGCAACTCCTCCCGATCCTCCTGAAACGCTTCATCATCATAATGCGCATGTGTATCAAAAATCATAGAATTCCTCCATATCACTTCTATCCTTGAGTATACTCAGTTCTGTTCCGGCTTGTCAAGAAAGCTCTGATTTCCTCTAATTGCATTAATTGTCTGATTTTTATATATTTTTCATTCAATTATTAGAGTATTGAAATTAATTTTTATTTTTTTCAAAAAAGTTATTGACAAATATGTTTTTGTATTATATACTCTAACTATCAAAAAGAACAAGAGATAAGAAAAAGAACAAAACAAAAAACCGAAAGGAGGACGGACCACCGAAGACTTAAAGTTTTACCCCAAAATCTAAGAAAGTAAAGGTACGGACCAATGAAACGTTAACGTAGTCCACAAAACCAAAAATCCGGAGAAAGTTGGTACAATCCAATGGAAATTGAAATTTCATAAAGAGCCATTCGATTTTAACAGAGTAAAATCGGGTGGCTCTTTTCATGTACATTTATTTATTTTTCTCCGGTTCCTCTTCAAGAAACCACTGATTCTCTTCTTCCAGCAGCCTCACCTGAAGCTTCACCGGGTTATGGTCTGTATAGGCAAATCCCTCATCCAGCGTCTCTACCTGCTCAACCTTGATGTTTGGCGATACCAGATACCCGTCGATCACGTAATGCTGTGTATTCTCCGATTCCGGATCGTAGGGCTCATTGAGAAGCCTCGATGTGGGAACAGAAGGATCATTCGCCATGACCCATTCTCCGATCAGGCCTTCGTAGGTCAGCAGCCCCGGCAGAAAATGCTTCGTGATCTTGAGCGGATACAGATCCTCCGGTACATTCTCAAACATCTGATTAAAATCTCCGCCTGCAATGCAGTAATTCCCCGCTGCATATTCCCAGTTCAGCATATCATACAAGAACTCCGTCTGCGCGGCTCTGTTATTACCGTCACCGTAGGCATCCAGATGAAGATTGATAAGCACCAGCTCCCGCTCCGAATTCGCCAGCGGAATACGAGTCACCAGAAGACAACGCTTCAGACTAAAGAGCTTCTGCGGCCAGCGCTTCGCTTCCGGCAAGGACACGCGCTCTGCCTGTGAAGCCTCAAAGCGGCTCAGTGTCATCAGTCCCGCCTTCACTCTTCCCACCACCGGCCAAGGTGACGCGATCATATCACATTGATAATTCGTGGCGTAAAAGGACTGACGTTCCTTCAACAGACTCGCATAGCATCGGGACTCATCCACATAAAAGGAACGTCTGGAGTCTTTGTCCACTTCCTGCAAAAATACCACATCCGTATCTTCCCTTCGCAGAATTTCGGAAATCCCCCGTACATTCTCCTCCACCATCTTTCGGGACTTCGGAACCTTATTTTTTCCTCCGTCCAGCTTGGAATCATGGTATTTATCCTGCGCCGCATATCCTGTATTAAAGCTCAGTACCGTCACGGTGTCTCCAACCGCCACGGACTGCTTCGCCTGATTTCCCATTTCCTTTGCATCCTGTACCGCCTTCGGCCGATACTCCCGGACAGTCAACAGGAGCAGTCCTGCGGCTGCCATTCCAAGGACAGCCAGCAGAACAACTCCCATCGCTCTACATCTTCTTTTCCATATCTGCAGCATTAGCTGATTTCAGCTCCTGCCGGCATCTTTTTCTCAGGTACCATCAATGACAGCTCTCCGTTCTCATCCTCTGCACACAGAATCATTCCCTCGGAAAGCACGCCCGCCAGCTTGGCCGGCTTCAGATTCACCAGAACCATGACCTTCTTACCCACCATCTCTTCCGGTGTGTAGTGTGCCTTGATACCGGATACGATCTGTCTCACCTGACTGCCGATCTTCACCTGACTGCACAGCAGCTTTTTAGACTTCTTCACTGCTTCGCAGGCAATGATCTCACCCACCTGAAACTGAAGCTTCTCAAAATCATCAAAGGTGATCTCCGCCTTCGGCTCTATATCAATGCCCGGCTCTTCTTCCTTCGCCTCTTCCTCTACAGGATTCAGAGCCGCCACCTTCTCCAGTACTTCCTTCACATCCAGTCTTGCGAACAGGATCTCCGGCTTGTCAGTCACCTTCGTGCCGGATTCATAAAGACCGTAGTTCTCCATCTCCTCAAGTGTACGCTTCTTTGCATTCAGCTGTGTCAGAATCTTCTCTGCGGTCTCCGGCATAAAGGATTCCAGCAGCGCCGCGCCGATGGAGATGCACTCTACCAGATTGTAAAGCACCGTCGCCAGACGATCCTGCTTGCTCTCATCCTTAGCCAACGCCCATGGCATGGTCTCATCAATGTATTTATTGCAGCGCTTGAACAGCGTAAAGATATCGCTGATGGCATCTGCCACATGCAGACCTTCCATCTTCTCTGCCACCTTCTTCGGTGTCTCCAGCGCAACCGCTTTCAGTTCGTCGTCTACCGGCTCGATCACGCCCTTATCCGCAACCACGCCGTCAAAATATTTGTTAGACATGGAGATGGTGCGGTTCACCAGATTGCCCAGCGTATTGGCCAGATCAGAGTTCAGACGTTCTACCACCAGCTCCCAAGTGATCACGCCATCATTCTCAAACGGCATCTCATGCAGAACGAAGTAACGCACTGCGTCCACACCGAAGAGCTCCGCCAGATCATCCGCATAGATCACATTTCCCTTAGATTTGCTCATCTTGCCGTCACCCTGCAGCAGCCACGGATGTCCGAATACCTGCTTCGGCAGCGGAAGATCCAACGCCATCAGAAAAATCGGCCAGTAAATGGTATGGAAGCGGATGATGTCCTTTCCGATCAGATGCAGATCTGCGGGCCAGTTCTTCTTGAACTGCTCTGTGGAATTGCCCTCCGCATCATATCCGATTCCGGTGATATAGTTGGTGAGTGCATCCAGCCATACGTACACCACATGCTTCGGGTCAAACGGTACCTGAATCCCCCATGTAAAGGAGGTGCGGGATACACACAGATCCTGCAGCCCCGGAAGCAGGAAGTTGTTCATCATCTCATTTTTTCTGGATACCGGCTGAATAAACTCCGGATGGGTGTTGATATGCTCGATCAGGCGGTCTGCGTATTTACTCATCTTGAAGAAATAGGCCTCTTCCTTCGCCGGCTGAACCTCACGTCCGCAGTCCGGACACTTCCCGTCTACCAGCTGAGACTCCGTAAAGAAAGATTCACACGGAGTACAGTACATGCCTTCGTAATATCCTTTATAAATATCCCCCTGATCATACAGCTTCTTGAAGATCTTCTGTACCTGCTTCTCATGATCCTCATCGGTCGTACGGATAAACTTGTCATAGGAGGTATTCGCGAGATCCCAGATTCTCCTGATCTCCCCTGCCACTCCGTCTACAAACTCCTTCGGCGTCACACCTGCCTCTGCTGCCTTGAGCTCGATCTTCTGACCATGCTCGTCTGTGCCGGTCTGGAAAAATACATCATAGCCCTGCTCACGCTTAAAACGCGCGATCGCATCCGCCAGAATAATCTCATACGTATTACCAATGTGCGGCTTGCCTGAGGTATAGGCTATCGCCGTCGTCATATAAAATTTCTTCTTATCCATCGCGTTCCTCTTCCTTTCCTATTGCAATGTAATTACCTATATAATGTCGGTCTTTTACATCACAGATTCCGATATTTAGGCTAACACCCAAGGCTTATTCTGTCAAGCATGGAAATCACTGGATTTGTCGATCCCCTTATGCTATGATATGAATTATAAAGCATTTTCGTATTTGCATCGTTATTTCAAGTATTGGGAGGTATGATTTATGAAACAGAAACTGATCGCCTGCCTTTTCGCAGGTACCATTGCCCTTTCCGGTTGTAGTCTTGTTTTCGCAGAGGATATGACCGAGGCTGTCATCATCGACGAAGGTGCCGAAGAGACCGATGACATTCTTTCGGAGGAGACCGACAAGGATATTTCCGCAGACGCAGCCGCAAAGGCAAATGCCCTGAACCAGAAGCGAAGAGATCAGCTCTCCGATGACCTGTATAGTTTTCAGATAAAGCTGGACGATGAAGTATATGCTTTTCCGATGTCCTACGCCGATTTTGTCGCTAAAGGCTGGGAGTATCAGGGGGATGCATCTACCGAGATTTCTCCCAACAGCTATTCCTCCGCTGAGAGATTTCAAAAGGGAGAGCTGACGGTGTATGGCTCCATCATCAATCTCGGTATCAACACCGTTCCCATCTCCGACTGTATGATCGGCGGATTTTCTCTGGATTCCTTCCAGTTTACAGATGCTCCGGATACGACCACTTTGGAGCTCCCGAAGGGTATCCTCTACAATGTATCTACACTGGACGATATCAAGGCTGCTTACGGCGAGCCCTCCGACATCTATGAGGGAGAGCTGTATACCAAGCTCACCTACTCCTATGACTACTATCAGGAAATCGATCTTTATGTGGATGCTGAGACGAATGTCCTGAACGAAGTAGATCTGAAGAACTTCGTCTATGATGAAGAGGCCAATGCGACGGCTGCCGCAGAGGTCAGTGATGAGCCTACACCGGAAGTTCTGGCCTATCAGGCTCCGGAAGCGCTGTCCGGGGATCTGATGGATTATACAGTAGAATTTGCCGATGATGTATACCGTCTCCCGGCTCCCGTATCTGTATTTCTTGCCAACGGCTTCACCTTGAAGGAACAGGACTCCGATTCTATTGTAGCCGGCAGGGATTCCGGCTGGGTATCTCTCATGAAGGATAATCAGGAATTCCGTACCCTTACCCGCAACTACAGCGGGAACGCCACCACGATACAGAACTGCTTCGTCACATCCATTGATGTGAGCACCTATGGAGACAAGCTCTCCTTCCTTCTTCCGAAGGACATTCAGCTCGGCATGAGTGTTGACGAGCTGGAAGCCGCGCTGAATGGTATCAGCTATGAAAAGAATACGGAGAGCAGCTCTGACTATACTTATTATACTGTTGAAGGAACCGACAGTTCTCTTGACGGCTACGATTTCACCGTCAACAATGAGGAGCAGACTGTGATCAGCATTGAGATCGCCTATCAGCCGAGATCGCTGGAATAATACGCCGAAATAATACCTGTAAGAAAACGAATGAAAAATGAGAGGAGACATCTGCTTCAGATGTTCCCTCTCACTTTTTCTTTTATCAATGCAAAAAATTCACGTACCAGATAGTGCGGCTGCAGTCTCCAGTCGGACGACGCTGCAATCCCGCAGCTATCCGTATATCCCATGTGCTCAGCAAGCCGCAGCGCGCGGTATACATGAAAATTGTTCGTCAGTATCCCAATCGATGCGTGCTTTGATGCGCCCTGTCGTCTCAGGATCTCCTCACTGAACTGTAGGTTCTCCAGAGTTGTCGTAGAGCGGTCTTCCAGAAGCAAACGCCCCTCCTCTACTCCATGCTCTATGAGGTATTCGGACATGCACAGAGCTTCACTGATGTCCTCCCCATCTCCCTGTCCTCCGGACAGGATCGCTCTCGTTTGTGGGTTCTCTTCCAGATATTCCTGCGCCTTCCTAAGTCGCTTTTCCAGAGCAAGACTCGGTCTCGTACCCTTCACCTGTGCTCCCAGTACGATAATATACTCCAGATTCTGCGGTGGACTCTGATGCATAACCGTAAAAATCCGTATCTCCACTACTGTAAAGAGGAAACATACGACCCCGATCACCAGCCCTGCCGTCCATAGCAGCGGCGCAGGCAGTCGAAAGCCCTTCGGATGCAGCATACGCAGACGCCGATAAAAACCGACTGCCAACAGGAACAGACCTGCCGGCAGCCAAATCATGCAAAAATCCACTCTGTTTATAAGCAGATCCCCAAAGTACAGCAACGCCAGTACTCCCAGCGCCATCCAAACGCCATACGTCATTATCTTCCGCAGCATTTCTTATACTTCTTGCCGCTTCCGCACGGACACGGATCGTTTCTGCCGACCTTCGGTCCCTTGACGATGGTATTCGCACGCTTCGCCTCTTTGTAAAGCTCTTTTCTCTTCTCCTCCGGGAAAATATCATTCCATGCAGGAATGTTGTAGAGCCAGTCAGCCTTCGCATCTACCATGTTCTTGTAGAGCAGCTCCTTATCAAAGCCAAGGTTGACTCTGGTATCTTCCTCCATCTCCTCAATGTTATTCTTCACCTTCAGACTATCGTCGATACCGTCCAGAAAACCAACCATGGTCAGTACCGGGATCTCAAACTTCTCTGCCAGCTCCTTTACGGTACCGGCTACCACTTCGTCCGGATTCGCGAGCAGCTGCTCGTAGATTCCCTTCTCCACCAGAAAATAATCGGTCCAGAACTTCTGGAGCTGCTGTTTATCTGTCTCCTGAGAGTATGCCATATCTCTCCACTGCTGTAATAAACCCATGTTTCTTCCATCCTTTTTATTGTATATAAAATTTGCACATACAGTATAATACAGTTCCATGGATTTTTCAAAGGATTTTTGCATTTGGTGAATATTATCTCCGAAAATGTCTATACTAGGAACATACCAAAGATAAATTTTTCAATACTTATCCTCCCCTTTAGGAAATCCCGCAGTGTACGTGATCCATCGGCTGCGGGATTTTTACAGTATCTTCTTCATCGATCTGAAGAGCTGCCGCGAAAATCGGCTTTGTCTCCCGTATCTTGCGCATCCGTTCACGCAGAAAAGCGCTCTGCTCCTGCGTCATCCCGGATCCGCTCTCCCCGGATTTTTCAGGAATATACCATATGAATTTTGCTCCCCAGCGAATGATCTGATCCAGATATTCGTCGCTGCAGTAAAATGCAAGATTTTTCTGATCAAAGGAGCATCCTATCCCGAACGGCAGCTTTTTTCTCTTCAGAAGCTCCATGGCCTGTCCTTTTTTCTCAAAGGCAACTGCATCGTATTTCTCATCTGTCGTCCCTTCCGTCTCCCCGTCGCGGATAGCCAGAACGATATTTTTCACCTCCAGCATGATATCTGCCAGCTCCTCGTCCATCCATCTTCCATCCGTAAATGCCAGAAACTGACACTCATGATGCTTTCTGCTGATAGCCACCAGATCCTGTTTGTGTTCCAGCGGCTCTGCATCAGAATAAATGTACATATAGATCCCCAGCTCTTTTCCCTGCAGGATCATCGCATCAAGCTCGTCGAAGCTCAGATACCTTCCTTTCTCTGAAGCCGTCAGGTGGATGGCCCAAGGGATCTTACAATGGTACTGCCTTCCGGCTTCCTCTCTTCTCGTTCTGCCGACCAGATTCGCATTCAGAAAAAAGTTTTCAAAAACTTCCTTGAGCACCTCCGTGTCCGTCTCGTGCAGTATATTCAGAATCAGTTCATGCATCGGACTTTTCTGGTCGTTTACCGCCTCACGGATCGCCCTGCGCTGCGACGGAAAGCTGTTCAAACGTTCTCCCGCAAACCGATCCACCCAATCCATCAGTCTCGGCAAATTTTCTTCCGGATTTTTTTCTATATAATGATAGGCTCTTTTTAGACCAAATCTCACCACCGAGTTCCATGTCTCCATAGCCATTCCTCCTATCTTCATGGCGCTTTCCTCTATATGGCATTATAGGAGTCCATATGCCCACAGGCAATCGACGAAAAAACGTCCATGTCCAAAATTTAGACACAGACGTTTATGTGTAATAATTTCACTCCATTCCTTACTCAAACTGAGATATCAGATGCTCCACACTGCCGCGAAACAGCGTGATATAGTCATCCAGACGCACCTGATACTCATCCGGCACACCTTCCTCTACCCACTGGAAGATAAATCCGGCGACCGCAATGGTCACTGCGTTGCAGATAAATTCCTTCTTATCCTCAGGTATCCGCTCTGCCTGTGGGCTCGAATCCACACGCCGACGTACCACCGGTGAGATCTGCTCTCGCAGGAAACGATCGTAGTAGATACGGTTCACCGGATCATACGCATGCAGCACAAGCTTTTTATTCTCGTGAATAAACTGAAACAGCTGCCGGATCTGCTCCAGCCATGCATCCTCATCCACCGGATTATCTACGCGAAACTTTGCCAGCTCATCTACCAGAGACCACTGCATCAGATCATAAATATCCGAAAAATGATAATAAAATGTCTGACGATTGATCTCACAGTGTTCCACGATTCCCTTCACCGTAATTTTGTCAATGGGCTTTTGGCGAAGCATTTCAAAAAAAGCTTCTTTGATCATTCGTTTCGTGAGATTATTCATTCCCGCTCCTTCATCTGACTATTCTTTGTTCTATACACTTCTCTCATTTACATATTCAAATTCCCACCGTAAAGACATCGCCTGCCGGAGTCTTCATAGTTCTGTCACCGCAAAAGATAGGTCTCAGATTCGCTGAGCACGATATTATCATCACTGACCTGCGCCACCGTCACGGAGTTTTCTCCCTCTTCCAGCTCCATGTCCGGAACATACAGCATATTTCTTGAGACAAAGGTAGTCTCCATCTCTTTCCCGTTCAGATATACATGGCTGTGCTCTGTAAAATTCCATCCGGTCACATAGGTGCCGCCATCCTGCCGCATAACTCCGCTGATCCGGATGGGCTGCACTCCCATGTGCAGCTTCGTAGCCTCATAAGGATTCTCACCGCCGAAGATATCCTGCTCTCCATAGAGCATATCATATTCCAGAATCTCCATGTCTCCCAGATATTTTTCCTGCTCCTCTGGACGATGATCCTTCTGCGCGAGGTAAGTCTGATGAAAACCGAACATCGTCCCCCGGTGGATCCCCACCTGATCCAGCGCATAGGCCGCCAGCTGATAGGCTTCCAGCTCACGATCCTGTTTCTGAAGTCCCAGATTATCCCAGATCACATACTGCGTCTGCAAAACATTGCCGTTCTTCAGACGATCCTCCGTCAGATTCAGACTCGGCAGATGATCCCCGTAGAGCACAAGGATCGCCGGCTCTCCTCTGGTCTCCAGTCGCTGCACAAGATCCAGTACGAAGCTATCCATCTCATGGATCTGCTGTATATAATACTCCATAGCATTGGTCTCCCCCTCTGTCTCCAGACCGGAAACGGTCACTGCCGGAGACTCGATCAGCTTCTCCTCCGGATAGGCTCCATGTCCCTGCACAGAAATCGTATAGATCATATCTGCGCCTGTCGTGGAATTGAGTACCTTCAGGATCTGATCCGCAAGCATACCGTCCTTCGGCCATCCGGTCGGCGTCGTATCGTAATTGCTCATATATTCTATAGAAGTAAAGGTATCGAACCCAAGCTGTGAAAAAATCGTATGACGATCGTAGAAGGTGCCCATATTATTGTGGATCGCCTGTGCATGATAGCCAATATCCTTGAGGTCAAAGCAAAGGCTTTCACATACCTCCGTGCGGAGTACGGTCTTATAAGGATATTCTCCCGGTCCGAAGAAATCCAGATTCATCCCGGTGATCACCTCAAACTCTGTATTGGCTGTCCCGGCTCCCACCGCCGGTACATCCAGCCATCCCGAGGTATAATTCTCCATCAGACTACGGAAATTCGGAATAGGATCTTTGGAACATTTCATATGCGTATACTGCAGCGGATCGCTGAAGGACTCCAGCTGTACAAAGATGATGTTCGGCGTCTTTCTCGTCACGGCCACGCCCCGGGAGTCTACGACCTCCGTCAGCTCCTCCGTGATCAACGGCGCAGTCACATGACTGTCCTCCATGATCTCCTCTTCCTGAATCTCCTGCACGACCTGCGTGCTGTAATCCTCCGGTTTCGAGATACCGATATTGAGCATACTGTTTGAAAAGCAAAATACAAATCCATAGCTTTGGTAAGCATCTGCAAGATTATCGAATTTCTCCGGAAATATCCCTATACGCTCTCCCATGCTCGCCAGACCGATCAAGCCGAAAAAAAGCGTGACCATCATCGCCAGACTGCGAATGTACAGCGCCTTCCTGCCGGATCTCGGTAAGCGGCGAAACAGGAACGCCAGACCGATACACAGCATGATCAGTACCGCAGCCCCCAGCATGACCTGCCAAGGCGCAATGTATTTCCCCATAATCGCCATCGCATCCTTGGACAGCCGCAGATCCGACCAGTTAAAGGGCGTCACCCGACAGGACAGGAGCACTCCGTTGACTGCTCCGAGAATACACCATATCACCGATATCAAGATCCCGAGAAACAGCTTTCTGCGTACCAGATACAGCAGCAGAAACGTCCAGCCGATGATACAGACATTAAACAGGAATGCCGGCCACGCCGTGACCATATAGCCCAGCGCCTTTGGCAGGGAATGTCTGGACATCGTCTCTATTGCCAGCTCCAGAAGCGCCGCCGTCGCCAACCAGAATCTCACAGGATATTGCTCCGAATATTCATATAGCCTATGCCAAAACTGCTTCATAGCTTCACCCCTGCAATACCTTCATCAGCTTCTCTATCTTCTCCAGCCGCGCCTCAAACTGCGGATAAAAATCCTCCGCCGTATAGGGCTCCATAAAAAATGCATGCAGAATATAGGCATTCAGATCCTTCTGCAGCTGATCGTCCTTCTTGTTCTCCAGAAGCGTCCTCGCCTCCTCCAGAAGATCGTGCCAATTCAGGATATATTTCTCATATCGCTTCAAGTTCGGTGTATCCACCCATTTGCTCACCTTGATCTTCGTCTTCTCCTTCTTCGGGCACTCCTGATGCTGAAGGAAATAGCGAAATCCTCCATCCTCATAAATACGCCCCAGTGGGAACAGACGACATACCCCCGGACGATGCTCATGGATGCTGCATCTTTCTTCTTCGTTCAAAAAGATGCAGGCTTCCTCCTCTCCGACCATCCGCAGATTCGGCAGCACGATCCCATCCACCACATGAAGCTCTAAAAAGCGCTCCATCAGCTGTACGGAAACTGCGGGATTCCCCTTAGTCAGCCGCCAAATATCCATCGGATCCAGCACAACGGATTCGCCCATATAATGGCAGCAGTCGGAACACCCGTGACAGCCGCCGCAGTCCGCCTTCACCATATCATTCGAAGTATAGGTCTTCTGCAGATCCTCTGCAGTAATTTCTCTGCGCATATGTTTCCTCTTCTTTTTCCTTGGTTTTTACTTTATTTATCATTTTATTACAGTTTTTCAGGTGCGTCAACCGTGCCTCACGGATTGCAGTTCGTATTTTATCGAATCTCCGATTGACAAATTACACGCCTATGATACAATAGCTGTGAAATGACAATTTTATAGCATATATGCTAGGGGAGCCTAAGGCTGAGATAGTTTTGAACTGACCCTCACTACTTGAACCGGATAATACCGGCGTAAGGAAGCAGACATTTGTATGTAGATATATCGTGTTTTACATACAGACCTCTGAGGCTCCTCCTTATATTACAAAGGAGGTATTTTTATGTCATTTTTTATTTCAAATGTGGAAGGTGAGCTCGGACTCACCACAGCCGGCTATGCCGCACTTGTTATTTTACTCATCGCCGCACTTTTGGGTGCCGCAGCTCTCACAAGACATCAGGAGACTTCTGAAAGATCTCCCATGAGTACCAAAAAGCTGGTCTTCTGTGCTATGGCGGTTGCGCTTGCCATGGTGACCTCTATGCTCAAGCTGTATTCCTTTCCGTTCGGTGGTTCTGTCACGCTGTTCAGTATGCTCTTCATCTGTCTGACCGGATATTTTTACGGACCCGCGACCGGTATTCTGACCGGTGCCGCCTACGGCATCCTTCAGCTGATCATTGAGCCCTACATCTATTTCCCGCTGCAGGTGCTGGTGGATTATCCTCTGGCCTTCGGCGCTCTGGGACTTGCCGGATGCTTCAGCAATTCCAGATTCGGACTGATCAAGGGCTATCTCCTTGGTATTGTGGGCAGATATTTCTTTGCCGTGCTCTCCGGATGGATTTTCTTCGGAGAATATGCATGGGAGGGCTGGAGTGCTCTTCCGTACTCACTGGCTTACAATGGCGCCTATATTTTTACGGAAGGCGTCATCACGGTGATCATCCTTCTGATACCGGCAGTCTCCAAGTCGCTGACTCAGATTAAGGTCATGGCCAATAACTAAAGAGAATGCCCTGTGACGCTGCCATTTCGCAGTACACAGGGCATTTTTGATCTTATGATCCTATTTCATTCTATCTGTCACCGGACAGCTTCTGTTCCAACAGCACATCCCCCTCCAGTGTCTTCACCTGAAAAACTCCGCACTCCAGCACGGCATAGGTAGGCGGATTCCCGCCCTTCGGGATCGACACTGAGCCCGGATTCAGGATCCACTGATCCTTCACGCGCTTTGCCTCATAGATATGTGTGTGTCCATGCACCAGCACATCTCCCGCCATCATCGGCAGAAGATTCTTTTCATGAAATACATGGCCATGGGTAGCATAGAGACGGATGCCATCCTGCTCCAGCAGGGCATAATCCGCCAGAATCGGGAACTCCAGCACCATCTGATCTACCTCCGTGTCACAGTTGCCCCGCACTGCACTGATCTCCTGCTTCATGGGATTCAGCATAGCGATCACCTGCTTCGGAGCATACTCCTTCGGCAGATCATTGCGTGGACCATGATATAGAATATCCCCCAGCAGAAACAGTCGTCCGGCTCCCTCCCTGTGATACGCCTCGATCATCTTCTTACAATAGTATGATGATCCGTGAATATCGGATGCAAAGAAAATCTTCATATATGACTCCTCCTCCGATCCAGCCTAAACGGTCAGTGTGCGCAGGCTGCCTTCCAGACTCACCCTGCGGCTGATACCGTCATCATCATAAAGCTCATAGGACGTGCCCTCCTCCGCGAAATGAACCAGCGTGAGATCCTGCCAGTCCATCTCAGCAACGCACTGCGCCGGCTGTGCTAGCGGAAGAATATGTCCTTTTCTCACGAATATCACTACTTCATTCATTCCGACCTTGATATAATGTCTGCCGGCCGCCAGCACCTGCTCCTCTGCCAGCACAGCGCCATCGAAACGAAGAAGCTTCATCTCCTCCGGAAGATACACGGTGCGTCCGGACTTATTCTGCTCATATACCGGGGCGATCATAATGCTCTCACCGATCATCAGCTGATCCTCCGTCTCCACAGCCTCCGGATCCTCCGGCCACACGAAGCCCAGCGGACGGGCATACATGGTATTCTTCAGGGTTGCCTTCATAAACTCACTGTAAATATACGGCAGCAGACGATAACGCAGAGAGATGATACCTCTCACCGCAGCCTTATCCTCCACCACATAAGCCTCCTGACGTCTGGTATTCAGAGCGGAGTGATCTCGAAACAGCGGCATAAAGATACCCAGCGCCATCCAGCGCAGCAGCAGATCCTCTGTGGTGTCCTCCAGAAAACCACCCACATCCGCTCCGGTATACATAAAACCGCACATATTCAGAGATGGCAGCATCTTCAGATTCATCAAAAGATGAGACCACCACGACTTGTTATCACCCATCCAGATTCCGCCGTAGCGGTGCATTCCGATATAAGAGGATCTCGAGAACAGCAGCACTCTCTTCTCCGGCTCGAGCTCCTCAAAAGCCTCCTGCGCAGAACGGGTCATATAGTATCCAAACAGATTGTGTACCTTGTCGTGACGGATCTTTTGTCCCTTATAATTGTGATAAAAGCTCTTATAATCCTCGGGATTGTTGGAAACATTGCCGACCAGATCCTGAAACGCATTGAAATTCTTCAGATCCAGATTGATATCCTTAAAGTCTCCAACCTTCTCGAACACCTTCTTCAGACGCTTTTCCGAATAAAAGATAGCCGGCTCATTCATATCATTCCAGAAACCCTCGATTCCCATGTCCATCAGAACCTTATATTTTCTTCCGAACCAGCGGCCGGCTTCCTCATTCAGCATATCCGGAAAATGGCATTTCCCCGGCCATACGCCTACGGTGAAATCATCTCCGTCCACATCCTTACAGAAGTAATGATGCTTCACGCCCTCTTCATAAACGTCATAGCCTTCCTCCACCTTCACACCGCCGTCAATGATCGGTATCAGGTGAATGCCCTGTGCCTTCATCTCAGCCACCAGCTCTTCAAAATCCGGAAATGCCTCCCGGTCGATGGTGAAGTCCTTGTAACGTTCCATGTAGTCGATATCCAGATAGATCATATCCAACGGAATCTGATTCTCACGGTATCCTCTTGCCACTTCACGCACTTCTTCCGCAGTAAAGTAGCTCCAGCGGCTCTGACCGAAGCCAAACGCCCACTTCGGCGGCACATAGCTCTGTCCGATCAGCTCACGAAAGGCGTGAACGATCGCTTCCGGCGTATCCTCCTCCAAAAGATACAGCTCATAATCCTCATTTTCCAGAGTAACCTTCATATCATCCACACGATTGTAGCCAATATCAAAGATGACTCTTCCCGGGGTGTCTACAAAAAGTCCAAAGCAATGTTCCTGCCCCTTCACGATGAAAAAATTATGCGCCCCGTAGAGTGATCTGGTGTTCTCATGGTGGTGAGGCTGATCCGTACAGTTACTCTCATAGATCCAGCCGCGCTTATTGATGCCGCGCACATTCTCTCCCAGACCGTAGACTACATCCTCCTTCGCTAGCTTCATGCCAAGCGTGGTTCCCTCTATCGTAAAATAAGGCAGCACGCCCTGATCGACCTCCGGCTTGTGCAACACCGCCTCAGTATCCAATGGCGTCCCAATCACAAATCTTCTTATCATAATGTCCCTCTCTGTCCCCGGGAAGCTCCCGGTATGACTCTAATTAATTATTCTACTGTCCGCCTGTACAGTAATGCGTATCGTATTCAATTCCTTTGGCATAGGTATTACCGCAGCGCGGGCAGGTCACATATCCTGTGCCAAGATTGGAATTATGACTGGCCAGATGTGCATCATAGCTGCCGTCTGCCACCGTATACCACTGATAGCAGTACGGGCACTGTGCTGTGGCATCCTGCTGCGCCTCTGTCTGTTGTGCTTCTGTCTGCGTCGTCCCATTGTTCGGAGTATCGGTACCGTAACCGTAGGTATCCGCCCATGCCTTTTCCTGCGCCACATGTACGGAATACACTGTCGTACCGTCCCCATTAGGCTGCAGTGAGATCTGATTATAGCAATACGGACACATCTCTGTCCCGTAAGAGGCTGCGTTATTGGTGGTATTGTTTTGCGTCGCTGCGTTGTTCCCTGCTACGGCAGACGGCTTTACCGTGGTCTTTTTTTCTGTATTCGATGTTGTTTTACTGCTCGTCGTCTCCGCTTCTGTCGTCTTTGTCGTGGCTTTTTCCGTCTCCGTCGCCTTCTGTGTCTCCGACTCAGTTACCTGCTCCGTAGTCATCGTCTCTGTTTCTTTCTCCGTCTCAGCCAGCTTCTTACGGCAGCCGGACATTCCGAGAACCAGACATACCGTCAACAGTAAAAGACATACTTTTTTTCTCTTCATATAAATACCCCTCCTATCTGAATCTCCTTACGAAGTCTCCCCTTAATTCGCTAATTGCCCAGAGCAAAGGAGCTATAAATACTCCTCGATTCTGGGCAATTTTATTCTATCACTCTATGATATGAGAGGTCAACCGAAAATGCTTTTATTCTTACATGTCCAGAGCGATCTGATGTCTCAGCAGATCCTCCAGCACCTCACGTTCGCGGATCAATACCACATCCCCGTTCTCCCGGATCAGGATCTCCGCCGGACGCAGGCGGTTGTTGTAGTTAGATGCCATCGTAAATCCATAGGCTCCTGCATCCAATATACCGAGGATATCTCCCTTGAAGATCTCCGGAAGCTCCCGATCCTTTGCCAGAATATCTCCACTCTCACAGATATTGCCGACAATGGTGACAATCTCCTTCTTTTCACTTAGCGCCTCTGACGCCCGATATATCTCCACCCCATGATAGGAATCGTACATAATGGGACGCTGCAGCACATTGAAACCGCAATCACAGCCTACAAACTTCTTATCATGGTTGTGCTTCACCGCCTGCACCTGTGACAAAATCATGCTGCACTCTGCTGAAATATAGCGTCCCGGCTCAATGCGGAGAGTGATCTGCTCTCCATACTCCTGTGCGAACTGATAGAGCGCCTTATCAATGGCAGTTCCCAGCTCCTTCAGATCCAATGGAGCTTCGTCAAATTCTTTCTTATACGGAATACCGAAGCCACCGCCCATATCTACAAAGCGAAGCCCCGGAAACTGCTTCGCGATCTCAAACAGCACCGCGATACTGGCTACGAAGGCTTCCCCTGTCATGAACAGAGATCCGATATGCTGATTGATCCCCACCAGCTTCAGATCATATTTTTTCAGAATCTCCCGCACCTGCGGTATGTATTTGGGCTCAATGCCAAACTTTGTCTTCTTACCCGCGGTAACTACCTTCTCGTGATGTCCAGCGCCGACGCCCGGATTAAACCGGATCGCCACCTCATGTCCCGGCGCAATCTGCCCCAGCTGTTCCAGCTGGCTCAGAGAATCCACGCTGATCACCACCCCCGCATCCACCGCATACTGCATCTCCTGCGCAGAGACATTGTTGCAGATATAGAAGATCTCCTCCGGTGCAAAGCCTGCCTGACGTTCCATGAAGATCTCCCCCGGAGACATGGCATCTACCTCAAGTCCCTCGGACTTCACGATCTGAAGAAATGCCAGACTGCTGTTGGCCTTCGCAGAGTAATCCACTACAAACTTCGGATAAGTCACCAGCTGCTTTAAATCACGGCAGCGCTGCCGAAGAATCCTTTCATTATATACATACACCGGGGTTCCGTATTCCTTTGCCAGCTCTACAGGATCGTTTCCTTCAAAGAAATGGAGCTGATCTGTCACCTTCGTGTACACCTTGTTCATTCGTAATACTCCTTTCACATGGCTTTCACCCATTCTCTTTGTACGTGGGCTATATGCAAGTTCACTATCCTCACTCGTAACTACCTATTGACATATTATAGTCATCAGTATAAAATTTGTATAATGAATTTTATGAAACTACTAATTTACGATTTCGATAAGAGGATTTTATGAACATTGAGAACCTGAAAACATTTATTACTTTATCAGAATTAAAAAATTTTACACAGACCGCAGACCGCTATTATATTGTACAGTCTACGGTCACCAACCGTATTATGGAGCTGGAGAAGGAGATTGGAAAAAAGCTCTTCATACGCAACCGTAAAAATGTGGAGCTGACGGATGAGGGACACCATTTTTTGAGCTATGCGAAGCGCATCGTTGCGCTCGAGGCCTCTGCCATTGAGGAACTCAGTATGCTCCACACATTTTCCGAGACTCTGCGAATCGGAACCGTAAATACGGTGTACGACTGTTATCTTACAGAACCTGTCACTGAATATATCCGAAGCTACCCCGATATTTCCGTGAAGGTCATCATTGATCATTCCGGCCCGCTCCTTCGCATGCTGCAGGACGGTACGATTGATATGGCATTTTCCTACATTCCGCTGAAAAAATCCGGATTTACATGTACCCCCTTTGATATGGATGAGCTTGTACTCGTCACCTCTCCGGAGCACACCGAATTTAAGAACGGGATTCGTCAGAATCAGCTTCCGGAGATAGAATATCTGTATTGTGATTTTATGATCAACGATAACGGTATGTTTATCCGTGATATGTTCCCGAAAAATTATTCCTTCTCATTTGAGATTGACAAACTCACCCATCTCCCGTATTATCTGCTACAGGGTATCGGCTGTACATTCCTGCCGAAAAAACTGATACAGAAATATCTGGATGAAGGCTCTCTGATCTCTATCCCACTGCTTGATTTTCAGGCGCCTGCGATCCAGAGCTTTATCCTCATTCCGGAAGCCAAGGCGAATAATACTTCTATCCGCCGCTTTCTGGAGACATTGTCTGCAAAGAATCTGCTGAAGGAGGAATCCGATGATGAAAAAGCGTAAGAGAATTCTGGCATGGATCAGCATTGTCCTTCTCGTTGGCCTGTATCTGCTGACCCTCATTTTCGCACTGCTGGATACCCCGTTGGCATACAACCTGTTCAAGCTGTCCCTCGGTGCCACCGTTGTGATTCCCGTGTTGCTTTATGTATATCAATTAGTGTATCGTACGCTGGGAAAGGGACGTGACCCCAAAGAAACGAAAAAGGAGAATTTATGATAACAACTGTTGTTTTTGATATTGGAAATGTTCTTGTTCATTATGATTGGAAGTCCTATGTGGATTCTTTCGGTTTTTCCGAGGAGAAATCTCAGGCGATCGCAAACGCTATGTTTTTAAGTGAAGACTGGAATGAAATGGATCGCGGAGTTCTCACCATTGAGGAATGTATCGCACGTTTTATCTCAAACGCACCGGAATATGCCGAGGATATTCCGCGGGTGCTCGCCGGTATGGGAGCCTGCATCAAGCAGTGCGCATATACGAAGCCATGGATCCGTGAGCTGCGTGAAAAGGGACTTCGGGTCTACTTTCTCTCCAACTATGGCGCTTACGCCCTTGAAGCTACCAAGCCGGAGCTGGACTTTCGTTCATGGATGGACGGCGGATTATTTTCCTATGAGGTGCAGCTCATCAAGCCCAGCCGCTGGATCTATGCAGAGTTCTGCAGGCGCTTCCGCGTAAACCCCGAAGAAGCTGTATTCTTCGACGATAACGAGAAGAATATTGTCTCAGCACGCGACTTCGGCATGAATGCCTTTGTATTTACTACCTACGAAAAAGCATGTGAGGAGTTGAAAGCGCTGGGGATCTAAAAAGTATATATTTTCAAACGCTCACTTTTTCTACCATTCGAAATATTATCTTGTTTAGCATAATCAATATTTAAATATGTGATATATATAGTACGCGAGCCGGTGTCATTGCACTGTAAACACGTTGATTTTGTCGCTCTGCTTGCGTCGCCTATGGACCGCCCCTCACCCTCGAAGAAAGAGTGGTCGGGCAAGGGGCGGTCGCTATACTCGCAAAGCCTGACAAAATCTGCCTATCGTTTACAGTTGCAACGTACCGTCTTCGCTTACATATATATTTTTTAAAAATAATATTACAAATATCCGTATAAACTACATTTCAAAAGAATATCTTTCTGGGATTACAACTCATATTGATCGCTGTAAAAATGTCCTAGCGTTTAGATGTGCGCTAAGCATTACAGATATAATGGCTTCGATAATTGTAAGGTCTGGACATATGATGGCTCAAGTGCAGATGGTAGGCAGATTTTGCCGAACTCCACGAGCATAGTGAATGCCGCTCGACGACCACTCTTTCTTCGAGGAAGAGCGGCATTCCATCGACGGCGCAAGTGGAGTGGCAAAATCAACGTATCTGTACTGAGTTATCATATGGTCAGACCGTGGCTATTATTTGAAAATATATACCTTTACATAATACAAGGCGATATCATATCATAGATGATGATATCGCCTTGTATATTATATAGCCTTAAGCATTTCTATAGATAATATCATTTCTGCCCGGTCCGTTGGATACCATGGTGATCGGGAAGCCGATCTCCTTCTCCACGAATTCAATGTACTTACGGCAGTTCTCCGGAAGATCCTCGTACTTCTTGATACCGCGGATATCACATTTCCAGCCCGGAAGCTTCACCAATACCGGCTTTGCCTTCTCAAGCTTCGCGGTGGTCGGGAAGTCTGTCGTCATCTCGCCATCGATCTCATATCCTACACACACCGGAATCTCATCGAGATAGCCCAGTACATCCAGTACGGTAAATGCGACATCTGTCGTCCCCTGAATACGGCAGCCATACTTGGACGCCACGCAATCAAACCATCCCATACGTCTCGGGCGTCCGGTGGTCGCTCCGAACTCTCCGCCGTCTCCGCCTCTATAGCGAAGCTCGTCTGCCTCCTCACCAAAGATCTCGCTGACGAAAGCGCCTGCGCCTACGGCGCTGGAATATGCCTTCACGACCGTCACGATCTTCTTGATCTCATATGGCGGTATACCTGCGCCGATCGCACCGTATGCTGCCAATGTGGAGGAAGACGTAACCATCGGGTAAATACCGTGATCCGGATCCTTCAGGGAGCCAAGCTGTCCCTCCAGAAGAATCGTTTTGCCTTCCTGAATAGCCTTCCACAGGAATGCAGAGGTATCGCATACATAAGGCGCCACCATATCACGGTAACCGTGCAGCTCCTCCAGCAGCTCCTCCGGCTTCAATGCCGGCTTATGATACAGGTGCTCCAGAATGACATTCTTCTGCTCTGCCACACGCACGACCTTCTCCTTCAACAGCTCCTCATCGAACAGCTCGCTGACCTGAAAACCGATCTTTGCATATTTATCTGAATAAAACGGCGCGATGCCGGACTTAGTGGAACCGAAGGACTTGCCGCCCAGACGCTCCTCCTCACACTGATCAAACAGAATGTGATAGGACATCACGATCTGCGCGCGGTCAGAGATCAGAATCTTCGGCATCGGAACATCACGATCCACGATGCTCTTGATCTCGCTCATCAGTACCGGAATATTCAATGCCACACCGTTGCCGATAATGCTCGTCGTATGATTATAAAATACACCGGAGGGAAGCGTATGCAGCGCAAATTTACCATAATCATTGACGATGGTATGGCCTGCATTTGCACCACCCTGAAATCTCACGATAATGTCCGCTTTTTCTGCGAGCATATCGGTAATCTTACCCTTTCCTTCGTCTCCCCAGTTTGCTCCAACTACTGCTTCTACCATGTTACCTTCCTCCTAAACATTAATCTCCGCTTTCATTCCCAGCAGCTCCTTATTCTCTTCAAGAATCGGATCTACCACATTCTTTAGGAATACTTCCACCTGACGCGGCGCACGTCCCACATACTTCGCCGGATCCATGCACTTACGCAGATCCTCCTCTGTCAGATTGAACATCGAATCGGCCGCGATCAGCTCAAGCAGGTTGTTATCCTTACCCTCTTCCTTCACGGTCTTACCTGCCTCCATGGACAGCTCGCGGATTCTTTCATGAAGCTCCTGACGGTCTCCGCCGGCCTTCACGGCATCCATCATAATATTCTCCGTAGCCATGAACGGAAGCTCTGCCATCAGCTGCTTCTCGATCACCTTCGGATAAACAACCAGACCATCTACCACGTTCAGGCACAGATCCATAATACCGTCGATGGCTAGGAAGCCCTCCGGAATAGAGAGGCGCTTATTCGCAGAATCATCCAATGTACGCTCAAACCACTGTGTCGCGGAGGTGATCGCCGGATTTAAGGCATCACACATTACATAGCGGGACAGGGAAGCGATACGCTCACTTCTCATCGGATTTCTCTTATATGCCATGGCAGAGGAACCGATCTGTGTCTTCTCGAAGGGCTCTTCCACCTGTTTCAAATGCTGCAAAAGACGGATATCGTTGGAGAACTTGTGCGCGCTTGCAGCAATGCCTGCCAGCACGTTCAGCACTCTGGTATCCACCTTACGGGAATAGGTCTGTCCGGATACCGGATAGCATTCCTTGAATCCCATCTTCTCGGCGATCATCGGATCGATCTTATCGATCGTCTCATGGTCTCCGTCAAACAGCTCCAAAAAGCTTGCCTGCGTTCCGGTGGTTCCCTTGCTTCCGAGCAGCTTCAGCGTACTCATCACATAGCTCAGATCCTCAAGATCCATCAGGAACTCCTGCATCCACAGTGTCGCACGCTTACCGACGGTAGTCGGCTGCGCCGGCTGAAAGTGCGTAAATGCAAGCGTCGGCAGCTCTTTATATTTATCAGCAAATTTTGCAAGCTCGGCGATCACGTTCACCAGCTTCCTGCGCACGAGCTTCAGCGCCTCAGACATTACGATAATGTCTGTGTTGTCACCGACGTAGCAGGAGGTTGCACCAAGATGGATAATACCCTTTGCCTTCGGACACTGTACTCCGTATGCGTACACATGAGACATAACATCGTGGCGGACGATCTTTTCTCTCTCCTTCGCCACCTCATAATTGATGTCCTCGGCATGTGCCTTCAATTCATCAATCTGCTCCTGTGTGATATCCAATCCCAATTCTTTTTCCGTCTCTGCCAATGCGATCCAGAGCTTTCTCCATGTGCGGAACTTCATGTCCGGCGAAAAAATGTACTGCATTTCTTTACTGGCATAACGCTCTGAGAGCGGGCTAACGTATCTATCGTTCATAAATATCCCTTTTCTTTCTATATATTTACTGTATCTGTTCCAAATGCAGTATATCTCATAAAAAAGCGAAAAGCAAGAAAAAAGGAAGAAAAAACGAAGCCACACGCCCATTCCAGAGACTGTGACTCCGTTCCAAACCCGGGTCTTACTCATTCCCCGAGTATCTTGCCAGAAACTGTTTTGTCCTCTCCTGCTGCGGATGTTCGATCACCTGTCTCGCATCCCCCTGTTCCAGAATCAGACCTCCGTCCATAAAGATCACCTGATTCGCCACATCTCTGGCAAAGGCCATCTCATGGGTCACGATCACCATGGTGATCTTCTGATCCGCCAGCCCGCGGATCACCTTCAATACCTCTCCGGTAAGCTCCGGATCCAGTGCGGAGGTCGGCTCATCAAAGCACAGGATATCCGGCTTCAACGCCAGCGCCCGCGCAATCGCTACTCGCTGCTGCTGTCCTCCGGAAAGCTGATGCGGATAGTGACCCGCACGCTCGGACAGTCCCATCTGCGCCAGAAGACTGCGTCCATGCTCCTCGATCTGTGCATATATTTCTCTTTTGTTTTCCTTAAAATCCGGTCGTTCCTTCGCCAGAAGCTGCTCTGCCAGCATCACATTCTGCAGCGCTGTGTACTGCGGAAACAGATTGAACGACTGAAATACCATACCAAAGTGCAGACGCTTCTTGCGGATATCCTTCTCCAGCTGTGTCAGAGGATCTGCCGCATCAAACAGCGTCTCTCCATTCACCAGAATCCTGCCGCTGTCCGGCTGCTCCAGAAAGTTCAGACAGCGCAGCAGCGTCGTCTTTCCTGATCCGGAGGAACCGATGATGGCAAGCGCCTGTCCCTGTTCCAGTGAAAAATTGATATCCTGCAGCACTCTGGTATGTCCAAAATGCTTTTCAATATGCTGTACTTCCAAAATTGCCACGTCAGACACCTCCTACCTGAAATAATCCAGCTTGCGCTCCAGAGCTCCGAACAGCAGCGTCAGCAAACCGCTGAACAGGAGATAATAGATCGCTGTGAAAAACAGCGGCCAGATTGCACCGGAAATCCCCTGTGAACCCTTCATGAAGGCCTGACCTGCCCAAATAATCTCCTGCAACGCAATGATGCGCGCCAAAGACGTGTCCTTCACCAATGTGATGATCTCATTGGAAATCGGAGGTACGATCCTCTTGATCATCTGCAGCAGCGTGATCCTGAAGAAGATCTGAACCCTCGTCATACCGAGCACCTTACCGGCTTCATGCTGTCCCACCGGAATGCTCTGAATGCCGCCGCGATAGATCTCCGCAAAATAACACGCATAGTTAAAGATAAATGCCACAGCCGCCGCCAGAAAGCGACCGCTCTCGCCGCCGCCCCAGATAGAATTCCCGAGCACCAGTCCCGGAAAATAATATACGATCAGCAACTGGATCATCAGCGGCGTACCGCGGATGATCCAGATTACCAGCTTTGTAAAATACTTCAGCGGGCGAAAACCCGACATCGAGCCGAAGGCGATGATCAGCCCCAGCGGAAGTGATCCTATCAACGTCACAATAAACAGCTTTAACGTCTGTAAAAAGCCTACATTTAATGCCCCGAAAACAATGGGCATCTGTTCCATGATCAATGCCATAGTTACTCTGCCTTCTGCTCAATAATAGATGCCTGTACGCCATACTCCTCAGCGATCTTCAGCATGGAGCCGTCCTCATAAGCCTCTGCGAAGAATGCGTTCAGTTCCTCAACCAGATCAGAGCCCTTACGGAAGCCAACGCCGTATTCCTCACTGTTCAGGCTCAGGGTATAGGTCAGATCTGCATATCCGGTGCCTTCCCCAACCATCGCGCCTGCCATCAGCGCATCGATCACAGCTGCGTCGGAAGTACCTGCCGCTACCTCCATGAGCGCGTCGGACTGTGCCTTCACCGGTGTTGCGTTATACTCGAGAGCGGTGATCTCCGCTTCCCCGGCGCTGCCTGCCTCTACTGCAAAGTTCAGCTCCGCAAGATCCTCCACGGTCTTATACTCCTCTGCTTTATCCTGCGGAAGAACTACGACCTGTGCATTGTCACAGTAAGCATTGCTGCAGTCCATGGCGCTGGTCACCTCATCCGTCAAGGTCATACCGTTCCATACACAGTCGATGGTCTTGCCGTCCAGCTCCAGAATCTTGTTATCCCAGTCGATCTCCACAAACTCTACTTCCACGCCGAGCTTCTCTGCAAAAGCCTTCGCCATATCTGCATCAAAGCCAACCCAGTCACCGTCCTCATTCTTGTAATCCATCGGTTCAAAATCTGTGATACCTACTACCAGCGTACCCTTCTCCTGCACATAGGCCTTATCGGAATCCTCCGCTGCCATCACTGCGCTGCTCATCATGCCTGCCACAAGGCCTGCCAGTACCAACATTGCCATTCTCTTCTTCATACTCGTATCCTCCTGAATATTCTTCGTCGTCCAGCAGATATTCATCATCCGCTTCACTACTTCCCATTTTGATTTATCACGTTCTCACTCTACTATGTTAAATCAGTGAAATCTCGTATAGCATATCATGCACATAACCTTCTGTCAAGCAATAAAACCTCCGAAGCACCATTCGCTCCGGAGGTTCTGTATTTCTTCATTACTATGAATTATTTTAAAACGATCTCATTGGGCGCGGTCTGATAATCGTAGATCTTTGCCCCCATGGATTCCATCAGATCTGCATTTTCCGGCGTCGTATATCCAAGGCTCTCGTCCTGCGGATGCATCAACCACGGTGGTGCGTCAAAAAACGCTGCCTTCGGTTGCGTCTGCCGATAGAACTTTGCCGAAAGTCCTCCGTTGCCATGATGCCCCATCTGTATGTAATCGCACTTCAAAAACTCACCGTACATCTTTCTGATACGCTTACTCATCTTCTTGCCGACATCCGCGCAAAACAGAAAGCTCTCCTTCTCATTCGTCAGCCGGAACATCATAGAGCCGTCATTGGCCAGATCCTTACTGAGCTTTGGCACTTCGTCATCATAGGCATGCAACACCTTCATCTGAAGCCCAATCAGCTCCAGCTCATCTCCGGCATAGAGATAATGGATCCTTTCATCTCCCGCCGTGATATTCACGAATGTATCAAAAATATCGAATTCATCCCATTCTCTGGCATACTTTTTGTAAAGCTCATAGTCCAGATTGATCGTGTATACCTCATCGATCTCGATCCCATCCGGATTCTGCCAGATCTCATTAAAGGCTCCCATATGATCCGGATGCGGGTGTGTCAGGATCCATGCCGACACATGGTTTCCATTCTTTTTCAGGACGGAGCGTACCTGCTCTTCATTTGCAGCCCAGCCACCGTCCACCAAGATCAGCCCCTGCGGATTCCTGATCACATAAAACTGTCCCTGATTTCCCGATATATCTCCGTACTGGGTAACGGTACACCGGCTCTGACCGAAAACATAGCCCACCGCAATGAACATCAGCGCGATCACAGCCATCATGATCCATATGACCTTCAGCCTCTTTTTTTCATATATATTACGCATATTCTTCTCTTATCTTCATGTAGCCGCTCCTCTCACTGCCCGCGCACCTGCTGCGAAGCTACCGATATTCTCTGTCCCATCTTTACCGGAATCTCGATCTCATCCGCTGTCGCCTGATAGAGCTTCTTTGAAAACCGCGCTTTCTCCTTTTGAAGCAGAAGGATGACCGTAGATCCTCCGTACTGGAAATAGCCCTTCTCCCCACCTCTTCTCACGATCCCCGCTCCCATATGGTTGCAAATCCTGCCTACCAGCATGGCTCCGACCTCCATCTGCACCACATCGCCAAAATGATCTGTATGGATCAGCGTATACTCTCTTGCATTCTCCGTAAATACCGGTACCTGCCGCAAAGCGATCGGACGAACCGTATGAAGACGTCCGGCAATATGGACGTTTTCAGTCTTTCGCCCGTCATCCACATAAGCATATCTGTGATAGTGGTTCACGCAGAGTCGAAATACCAGACAGGTGCCTCCCTCATATCTGCGCGCCAGCTCTTCATCCCCGAGCAAATCAGCCACGGAATATCTGCTCTGCTTAACAGGAACGACCAGCCCCTCTTTGATCCTATAAATGCTGAGCAGACCGTCACACGGAGCGATCAATGAAGAGCCCTCCCGGTCGATCGGTCGCCTCTCCGGCCGGATCCGACGACAGAAGAACTCATTGAAGCTCTTGTAATCCGTAGGGATAAATTCCCTCATATCAATCTGATTTTGCTTTATAAAACGCGGAATAAGTACTCTGGATACCGGATGATCCAGAACGGCTCCGCTGACTCTGGAAATCCAAGGCATCGTCAGGAACTTCAATATACTTCGTCCCGGTACTGTCTCATATAAAAAATGCAGCATATCGATCTCCTATCTAAGAATCCCGCTTCTCCAGACAAGAAGCAGAAAATCCAAACAGCCTACGGCAACCATCGTCAAAATACCGCGCAGCCCCGGCTTCGGAACCTTGATCTTCGATACAAAAGCACAGCCGACCGCGATCAGCATCAGGAAATATGCCGGTGTCACATCCATCGGCAATATGTACTGCATTGTGAGGATCAGCGGAAAAATCAACGCTGAGGAAGTCACCGGCAGTCCTTCATAGTATTTTCTGCCCTCCGTCTCCTGCGTCTGCCGTTCTTCCTCCGTCACATTAAAATACGCCAGACGTATCAACGCCATCAGCATATAGAAGATCAGGATCATGACACAGATCACATAATAAGGGAACTCTGTCATCTTCTGCGTGCGCATTCTGGTAATCTCCGGCAGACTCGGCAGCACACGGATCATCGCATTCCCGATGCAGGCCGGAAGTACACCAAATGCCACCATATCCGCCAACGAATCGATCTGTATCCCGAAATTCTTCTCCATCTGTGTGCGGTTCTTTTTGGTTCTCGCAACCCGCCCGTCAAAGGCGTCGCACAGCCCACAGATCAGCAGAAAAAACACTCCCAAAAAAGGATGTCCGCTGCCATTGAGGCACACAATGATTCCTGTTCCCGCTGAGATCAGCGATAAATATGTCAGCCATACCGTATAATCATAAAATCCTAACATAAAGCTTTCTCCCTATTTTTCTTATTCTTCCCTACAAAATATCCTACAAGTACAATGATGCCTCCGAGAAGTACACTGCTGTAAAACGTAATTCCTCTGCAAAGCAGCTGTATATTCACATCGGCCTTCGAACCGACCAGCGCTTTCAGTCCGTCGAGCATCAGATAATCTGCGGCGCCCATGCCTCCCGGAATCGGCACACTGTTCGAGCCAAGCGCTACAAAGCACTGCACGACCATCGCCGTGACCGCCTGCTTCAGTCCTCGGCCCAGCGCCATAAATACCATAAAGGAGACCCCCATCTGAGATAGCCTCTGCAGCACATTCAGCCCAAAGGCTTCTGCGAGCATCCCTTTATTTTTCGCAATCATCTGCGCGCACAGCCGATAGTCATGTATCGTATGATTCAGCTTTTCTCTGCGTCTCTCCCCATGCCGGACCAGCCGTACCCGTTCCAGCTGCTTCAGAAAAAAATTGCAGATTCCGTACAGCAGCTCTGCCCGAAAAAGCAACAGATAAAAAATGACCGTTAACGCTACCAGAACTACCCCGCCGATTCCTATCAGCAGCTTAGACAGCCATGACATTTGAACGAACACGACCTCCCCAAAGATCAGACACGGTATCCCCAGCGTCAAAAGCGCCAGACTGTACATGATTAGATTCAACAGCAGCGCCGTCGTCACCGCCGGACCACTCATCCCGTCTCTCATCATAAAATATGCGCTCGCCGGCTGTCCACCGGAAGCCGAAGGTGTGATAGCGGAAAAATAAACATCCGCCGCACCGTAAAGCGTCCCCTGCAGACCGCTCGAGGCATAGCCCAGCCGTCTGACGATCCGCACAAGCGCATATCCCTCAAACCAGATAAATCCGAACGTAGACACAAAAGCCATACACAGCCAGAATTTGTTCATCTGCTCTATCTGTTCCAGAAGGATCTCCACCGAGAAGCTCCTGCTCTGCAGTGTGATCAGCCAGACGCTCAGCACCGCGATCAGTAGCGATGCGCAGCTCCACATGATTCTTTTCTTGCCCATAAATTATCGTTCCTTTACCTTGATCCAGATCCCGGATATCATAATTCCAAGCTCAGCCGCCAGCACCGCTCCGATCATATCTACCGCAACATGCTGCTTTAAACACACCGTTGAAGCAAAAACCAGCGCAGAAAACACAAAGTTCACGGCGATATACCATCCCGAACGCTTCTTCATCCCCAGCGCTGCACGAAAGCAGATATAGCTCTCCAGACAGTGGATGGACGGAAACAGATTGTCCGGTGCATCCATCTCATAGATCATCCGCGTCAGTACATCCGCAATATCATTCCCCACGATCACCGGACGATCGATCGTCGTCGGATAAAAGATAAAGCACAGCATACAGAGTATCTTGGCGATCACTTCTCCGTACAATATCCGATAACAAAACCTTTTTTCTTCTCTCGCTATCAGCCAAAAGCCGATGATCCACTGAATATACGCCAGAATATATACATAAATAAACCAAGTGTTTAATGGAATATAGTCATCTATAAACAGCTTCATGCTGTGATGATACATCTGTGTTGTAAATAGTCTTGTCCCAAAATACGCAATTAAATTCATCAGGACAACGGTCACCAGAGGAACCATACTGTACGTTGGCAAAAGCCTGTTCAGCCTCCTACTCAGCGTTTTCTCTTTTTTCATTCCAAATATTCCATACTCCTCCCGCAATCTTGTTTCAGTGTATCATAAAAAAGCGTTCTCAACAACCACAGAAAGGTCTGCAAACGGAATATTTTTATCCGTTCACAGACCTTTCGTCCTCTACCTCTCTTAGCTGCCCAGACTTTTTATCTTCAATTCCTAAAGCTTTCGCAGTCGATGCATAGCTTTTATTGGATCCCAGAGAAGACGGTCATTCATCAGCTCACCACACTCTTTTTTCTTACAAGCTTTTCACGGAACCTGCTCACATACGCTCTCGGCGATCTGTCTCATATGCCGGGCCGTCTTCGCACTGCAGCTTCCCCGATAGGTGATCCCGTCCGTGGAACCGAACATAGTCGCGTATATCGTGCAGGCTGCCAGATAGGCTCCGCCGGTCGTGGGATGGTTGTTGTCGCTGACATAGAGCGCCGGAGTGCTATATTTTTTTCTATATTTGCGAAATGCATTCCCGGTGTAGGCAACGGTTCCTCCGAACTTTTCCTGAAGCATCCGGTAGTTTTTATTCAGTAGGGACTGGTTCTTGGAAAATGTATAAAATTCTCCAAACATCCGGTATCCGTGCTTATACGCCCATGATGCATTATAGATGATCTGTGCATCCGGGCTCTTCTCGCGGATCCAGCGTATCAATGTCTTCGCGGCTTTTTTGCTTCTGCCCGGTCTCGCTGTGATCCAGTCCGTGTTCTCCTGAAGCACTACATAATTCCATTTACGCGAATGGATCTTCTGATATGCCTGTCGGCCGACGGTCGTGGAGCGATTCGCATACTTTGAAAAATAGCTTCCTCCCACCGCGTAGCTGTCCACCCACACCTTCTTCCCCGCGCTTTTGCAAACCGAGCGAAACTGACCCACAAAATTACTGCGAAATGTAAGGCTGTTCCCGATGAATAATATCGAAGTCCGGTTGTTTGCGATCGCTGCCGATGGCATACACATTATGAGGACTGCTATACAGATCACGATACCAAACCATTTCTTTTTCATATCTACCCTTCCTTATAACGCTTTTCTCTTTATGTTCATCCTATACTTTATCCCACCCCCCCCTTGCGGTTGTCAAGTCTTTTTTGATATAATAGCAAACGAAACAAAACATATTTTTACGAAAGGATTTTTTATGAATAAAAATAACGTAACCCTCATCGGTATGCCGGGCGCAGGAAAAAGTACCGTAGGCGTCGTGCTCGCCAAGGTGCTCGGCTATGATTTTATCGATTCTGATCTTCTTATTCAAAAGGAAGAAGGGCTGCTGCTGTGGCAGATCATCGAAGCTCAGGGACATGAGGGCTTCGCCCGGGTGGAGGAGCGTGTGAACAGCAATATTCAGGTGTCCCATGCCGTCATCGCCACCGGTGGCAGCGCCGTATACAGCGACGCGGCCATGCGTCATCTGCGCGAGATCAGTACCGTCGTATATCTGAAGGCGGATTATCCTACGATCGCCAACCGTCTCGGCGATCTTACGAAACGCGGAGTTACCTTTCGACCGGGTCAATCCCTGCGCGAGCTCTATGATGAGCGGGTTCCTCTCTATGAGCGCTATGCGCATCTGACCATTGAACTGCGTGACAGCAATGTGCGCAATGTTGTGCATTCCATCGAGAAGGCTCTTTTGGAAAATAGCTGACGTTCATAGCACTGCCGCGATCACCTCAGCGAGTGTCGCCGTCGCATGTTTTTTATATTGGGGATTGTTCTTGTAGAGATCGCTCAGATACTCTCCGGGAACGATGCCTTTTTCTTCCAGCTTCTTCAGGCAGCTTTTCTCATCCGCAAATTTATAGGACACTACCAGTATATTCCGCGCGAGTATAGGCTGTGCATTCATTTCCTCCATCAGACTTTGCAGCTGTGCCTTCTGTCCCAGCAATTGCGTTCCGAGAACCAGCACCTTCACATGCCCCAGATCCACATACTTGTCACTCTCTGCCTGATAGCGTTCTATCAGCTCCTGCAGGCTGCTTCCTCTCACCGTATGCTCTCCGAAGCCTCCCTGCAGCTCCTGTTCCACCAGTTCCACCTCCATGGCCTGCGGAAATGTCCGATCCTCCAGATCTCTGGCACTGCAGCCGGTGAGCAGCAGCACTGTGAGTATCCAGATTGCACCTGCCCAAAGTCCTTTTCGAAATCCGATTTTTCTATTCATTTTCATTTATCCCGCCTTTTCTCATATCATCTATCTGCCTCACCTGTGTCCTGTATTTCCGTTTTTGTATGCGTTTCTTTTTCGTTTCCGGTTCTCATCCCCCATATGATCAGCAGCACTGCTGTCATCACCGGTACGATGATGCAAAGCGTCAGCTTCAGATACAACCATTCTGCCTGCTCATATTCTCCTACTGCGATAAGGCACAGCAGCACCAGAATTCCCGCCGCCTCCGGTCTGCGCAATCTCATCAAATGCCGCGGAAGCAGTTCTCCGGCGATCCTGTGCAGGCCATGCAGTCCACTGCTTATCGCCGTAAACAGACCAAACAGCAGTATGGCAAGAAATATCACATCCCAGCGCTGCAGAAAATCTCCCGGCAGCTTCACACTGCTCATAAGTACCGGCACCGGCCATTCCAGACGGTTCAACGGCGTCGCGCCAAAGGAACCGATCATCAGTATCGTCAGCAGGCACATGCTTCCCATGACCCGCAATACGCTTCCCCTCATCGTCCTGCAATCTATATACATATTTTCAAACAGCAGGAGCTCCATTTCCGCAAAGGATGCCGCCAACAGCAAGCTGGCGCCTGTCACGGCGATTCCTTTTGCAAGCGCCGGAGAGGTCTGTATGAGATCTGCCACAGCTCCGGCGCTCCACGTCGGCGGCAGCATTTTCACCGCGTCCTCTGTGTTCCCGTTCAGCGCTTTCCACAGGTATGTCGGCTGAATCCCCCAGAGAGCGGCTATCATCAGCGTCAGCAACGCGATCAGCACGACAGGATACAGCGCCTGTGCCGCGCGTCCCCGTTTCTGCGCATCTCCTACCTCCGCCATCCATGCGGCAAACAGCAAAAGGAGGCACAGTGCCGTCTCACCGGTTTCCGGCAAAATACATACCGCGCTCACCCGCGCCGTGACACGGATCAAATACAGCTCATTGCTCAGTAAATAGAAAAAAAACGGGATTCCGATCAGATACATATGCGCTTTCGGCATAGATGCTTCTCTTTTTTTTCTAACCTTTTTCAGCAACGATATAAAAAGAACGATCCACACCAGACTCAGCAGCAGCGCCGCCGTCTTTTCCCATCCATACAGAGACTTCAGCAGTATCGGAAACAGCAGGCTCTGTTTGCCGATCCACCCCAGAACCAGAAGACTGCGCATCTCCTGTTTTGATATTTTCCCGTTTTCAGCGAACATCCTTTCCCTCCCGGCGCATACGTATCCTCTGTCTTCTTCGTGCAAATAACGGCCGCTTCCAAAGCGCCGTCATGGGCGCCCGTATCAGCGCATCCTGCAGATCCTTGTTTTCATTGACCTCTCCTGCCACATATGGATAGAGATAAGGAATTCCGCAGCTCGTCAGCTCTGCCAGATGCAAAAGCAGCACATATCCTCCGAACACAAGTCCGAAAATCCCAAAAAAGCCACCCAGAAACAGCATGATATATTTGATCATCCGCAGTGCCTCCGAGAATTCCTCATTCGGCATACAGAAGGATCCCAGCGCCGTAAGCGCCACGATCACCACCGTCATCGGACTGACAAGATCCGCACTCACGGCAGATTGTCCGATGATCAGTCCTCCCACGATACCGATCGTGTTCCCGATAGCTCCCGGCATACGAAGACCGGCCTCCCGGATCAGTTCGAAGGCCAGCTCCATCAAAAGGATCTCCACGATGCACGGGAAGGGTACCCCCTGCCGCGCCTTCGCCATTGCGAGTATCAGCGGCGTCGGCAGAATCTGTGTATGAAAACAGGTCACCGCCACATAAAATCCCGGCAGAAAGATAGCAAGCCATGCACAAACCGCCCGCAGGATCCGAAGGAACGACACGATCCAGAAGCTGCGGTAATAGTCGTCGCTGGTCTGAAATAAGGTATTCAGTGTCGCCGGAAGCAGCAGCGCCTGCGGGGAATGATCCAGCAGCAGCGCCATACGTCCGTCCAGAAGCGCCTGACATACCCGATCCGGACGTTCTGTCATCTGACACTGTGGAAAGGGCGACCCGGGATTTTCTTTGATCAGCTGCTCCAGTACTCCGCTGTCCATGATCTCGTCCCGCTTCCACTCCTCCAGACTCTGTTCTACACCGGCGATCAGCTCTGCCTGCGCGATATCTTTGATATAAGCAAGACAGCATCCCGTCTCCGTTCTGGTTCCAAGACGCTTTTCAAGAAATACAAGTCCGGGATCTGCGATGCGCTTCGTAAGCAGGGATTTATTTTCCTTCAGATCTTCCGTAAATGCTTCTCTGGAGCCTCGAAGAGCCTTCTCCGACTCTGCCTGTGGTATCTCCATAGTCACCAGCCTTTCCATCTCATAAGCTTTGATCTTGGTACAAAAAAAGAGGATAGACTTTTGTCCTCCTCTTTTAAGATAACCATATCTCTATCATTTATACACCGAATACTATTCGGCTCCTTTTTCCTTTTCCTGCATCTTCAGACTGCGAATGATGGCCAGCTTCTGGTTCTTGATATGCTCGCGCATGGCATTGCCGGATTTTCCCTTATCCTTCTTGCGGATCGCACGGCGAATCGTATTGTGCTCCTCGATCAGCGTCTTATACGCGCGCTTATCCTTGAGGTATTCCATACGATAACGATACATCTGCTCTCTCAGATTCGTCAGAGTCTGCTGAAGACGTCGATTGTTGGTAGACTGATAAATCGTCTCATGGAAACGCATATCCGTCTCCACCAGCGCCATCAGGTCTGCCTCCTCTGCAGCACGCTTGAAGTCATCCGCAGCTTTTTTCAGCTCCTTGAGCTGCTCATCGGTCATATAGTCACAGGCCTTCTGCACTGCCAGCTCCTCTAGAGCCTCACGCACCTCCAGCACATCCTCAAGATCCTGAATCGTGATCTCCGCCACGATAGCGCCTCTTCGCGGAATCATGATCGCCAGTCCCTCCAGCTCCAGCTTCCGGATGGCCTCACGCACCGGCGTCCGGCTCACGCCGAGTCTCTGTGCCAGCTGGATCTCCATCAGACGTTCTCCGGGCTTGAGCTCTCCTTTCAATATCGCATTGCGCAGGGTATGAAATACCACATCCCGCAGCGGCAGATATTCATTCATGTCGACATGAAAATTATCGTTCATCCTTCTTCCTCCGTACTCTCCGGCAGCTGCTCTGCTCTATAAGATAGACCTGCTTCGCGTCCTCGCCCCGCAGCAGTGCATTATAAGCCTTCTGAGCATCCTCCCTCTTTTCAAACAATCCGAAGACCGTCGGTCCGCTGCCGCTCATCATGGAATTGAGCGCACCGTGATCCAGCATGGTGCGCTTGATCTCCTCGATCACCGGATACTCCGGAATCGTCACCGTCTCCAGTACATTCCCCATATATTTGGCAACCGCATGAAGATCGTCTCTGTTCAACGCATCGATCTGTGCGTCGATCTGCGGATGCTCCTTCAGCTCATTCGCCTTCAGGTTCCCGTAGACAAATTTTGTGGATACAAAAACCTTCGGTTTCGCGATCAGGATAAAGCAGTCCGGCAGCTCCGGCAGCGGTGTGAGCTTCTCACCGATCCCCTCCGCCAGCGCCGTTCCTCTCATCACACAGAATGGGACATCTGCCCCGATCTTCACACTACGCTCCATGAGCTCCTGCTTCGACAATCCCAGCCGGAACATCCGGTTCACTCCCACGAGCACTGCAGCCGCGTCGGAGCTTCCCCCTGCCATACCGGCCGCCACCGGTATGTACTTCTGCAGATCAATGTTCAATCCTTCCTCCACAGAAAATTCATCCATCAACAGCTGCGCTGCCTTATAGACCAGATTATCCTGATTCACTGGAAGAAATCCCAGATTCGTCGTCACCGTGATTCCGGGCTTCCTGCGCTTCTGCAGCAGGATCTTATCATATAAATTGATCGTCTGCATGATCATGCGCACCTCGTGGTATCCATCGTCTCTCTTCCGAACCACATCCAGTCCGAGATTAATCTTTGCCCTTGCTCTGAGCCGCAGTTCCTTCATACTGTACCTCTCTTCAAGAATCTCTCACCGCCCGCGCTTCACCTGCGGTACCGATATCTTTTTCTCATAAACCATATTACCCTGTAAGCACTTTGTATACAAAATGATTGTACCATTTTTTATACAAAAGTCAATCACCACCATTGACTGTTTTCAGCAGTATCAGCCCCATGCCGGGCTGAAGGTCTGTCTCTTTTATCTGATTCAGGGAACAGATCCGATCCGGTGTCGTATAATATGTTCTCGCTATTTTCCACAGCGTATCCTCCGGCTGTACAACGTAACCAACAATGCCCGGTATTTCCTGTAATTTTTTCAGATCCTGCTCGCGTTCTTCAATCTCCACTATACAGGCTTCCCGGCGTACCCGCACTACAAATGCCGACAGGCTGACACTGGATTTCACCTCGATTTCTTCACTGTCCGTCATATTTACGGAGAGCTGCTCCAGCTCGGTATGGATATCATATCTGCAGTTTTCCGTAATTCCCTCTGCCTCGATAATCTGGGAAAAGGGTACCGCGCCCTCCATCACCGCATAAGGAATCAGATCGTCCGCCGTCACATACAGCGTATTCACCAGAACAGCGCCTTCTACCCGGATCCCCTTTTCTGTCATTTTCGTATCATCGATCCTGACGGCTCCCTGACTGCTGCAGATTTGAAGGATCCTTGGCTGCCGACTGTCCAACCGGATCCTTTCCGTGCTTCGAATCCGGGAAGTATTTTTCATGAGCAGACTCTCACAGGTCTGTTCTTCCCGCACCGGGACCAGCTCCCGTACCGGTGTATAGACATCCTCCACAATGCTGACCTGTTCCTCCTGATAGAGCTTGATGTCGAGATTCAGCACCGCCTCCAGCATGATCCGTCTTCGCTCCCCATCCTCGTCCGCACCGACCTCCACACTGCTCTCGGCAAGCTTCACTCCAATCTGCGCGATCTGCTCCGCAGAACACAGCTCACATTCCACCCGCATCTGGAACGGCAGAGCTGTCTCCATCCACTGACGGCTTTTTCCCTCATCCTCTCCCTCATAGAGTACAAAGACAAACAGCTCTCCCCGCACATCAAAGGCTCCCTCTTTTATTCGGATATCCGTGCCCCGCAGTTCCAGATTGCCCCACAGAATATCCGCAATGTCCGGCTTATTGGAGGGAACCGACAGCTCCTCCTTCACGCGAAGAACGTCCCTCTTCTGAGTGACCGGCTGCAGAAGCTCCAGCGTGCGCTGCTGTACACTCAGCTCCGGTACTCCCAGAACCTCCACCGCCGCCGTCGCCTCACGGGCCTCCTTCAAGGCCGAAGTAAACACCAGCAGCGCTCGCACGCTCAGCTTTCTTGAGTTGATAAGCTTCACCGTGACATCCTCGATATCCCACTGCACATGGACCCCTTCCTCTCCGGAGCATCCCTCCAGCATCTGCGTCTCGGCAAAAGGCAAGGTCATATTTAGTCGCTGCAGCTGGTGCTCGGTCGTGTCCGCCAGATACAGCACCTTCACCTGCAATGCTCCCGTGATGCTCACGCGATCTGTAGATGTGCGGATATCCTCCACCTTCACGACCGCCGATTTCTGGATGATTCGCTCCACATCCGGCTGACTGTCCGGCACGTTACTGTCCTCATCCAGAGTCACCTGCGTTACTACACTGCATTTTTCAAACATCATTCGAATCTTTTTCTTTAAAATCTCCACAAAAAATCCCTCCCGCATGGTCTGTCTCTTAGCAGACTATGCGCAGAGGGTTCTGCTTATGAATATATTTTTCTAATCAAACTGTATGGTTCCGTCTATTGCTTCCAGCTTGATCACTACATAGGGGTAGGATACCTCCTCCTTCATCTTCGCATCTGAGGCGGGTCCGATCAGGCGAAATGTTACATGGATCCCATCCTCAGACAGACAGCATTCGTCCACTGCGATACTGTATCCTCCGGTAGTCTGTTCTCCAAAGCCTCTTGCTATGTAGAGAAAGCCCTCCTTCTGATAGCTGAGCTTCATCTCCGTAGCCTTGTTCTCATCGATCACCTCTGTCAATGCCGCCGGAATCTGCTCCGGCGCCAGCACCGTAAAATCAAGATCCCGCAGCTTCTTCGGCTTCTTCACCTCACCGCAGCCCCACAGCATAAGGCCGGCAAACAGTATTGTCACTATCAGTATTGACCATTTCCATATTCTCCGCATCGTTCTCTTATCCTGCACATCACTTTTTACTATGTCTATGAAGCGTCTGTGCGCGATATGTGCGGTTCTTTATATTTCCAAAATGCGTCCCAGCTCCTCCACGGTCTCTACGATCTGTGTCGCACCATAATGCTCCAGCTCCTCCCTGTCACCGAAGCCGTACAGCACTCCGATGCAGTCCAGTCCGCAGGCTCGGGCTCCCACAATATCATGCAAACGGTCACCGATCATCACAGCCTCTGTCACATCCTCGATATGGTTCACCTGCAGGGCATAGGCTACTACTTCCTCCTTGCGATTGCGGGTACCATCCATCTCCGGTCCCTGCATATCGTAAAAATACTTCGCCAGACCATGACGCTCCATAATTTTCTTCGCATACATCAGAGGCTTGGAGGTCGCAAGAATCAGTTTCTTTCCGGACGCCTGCAGCTCTGCCAGCAGCTGTGGTATCCCCTCATATACTGTGTTTTCAAAAAGTCCGATCTTGCCGAATCTTTCGCGATATTTTTCCGTCGCCTCCAGCGCCATCTCCTCTGAAAATCCATAATATTCCATAAAGGAATCCATCAGCGGCGGCCCGATGAACTTCCGCAGCATTCCCTGATCCGTCTCATGGATTCCGAAATGCTCCAATGCATAGGCCACACATTTGGTGATTCCTTCCTCGGAATCCGTCAAGGTGCCATCCAGATCAAACAACAGATATTTTCGATTCATTTTTCTCCTCCTTGCCCGTACAATGTGTTCATTGTACCATGCACCAAAGGGGGCTTCAAATACATTTTTCTTGCAAGTCAGAAAGAACTTTTGTATACTAATACCAAAAATGAATAAAAATAGGAAGGCAATGTTATGATCAGATTTATCATTGTATGCATCACTGTCGTCGGATTCCTGATCCTCTCTATCCCGCTTCTGCTTGTGGAATGGATCATCGGCAGGTTCCATCCCTACGCACGTGACATCTCTTCCCTGAGGATCATTCAGGCGGTATTTCGGTTTATCCTGTGGGAGACCGGAGCAAAGATTGAGGTCATCGGTTTTGAAAATGTACCAAAGGATCAGACGGTTCTCTATGTAGGTAATCACAGAAGCTATTTTGACATTCTGCTTACCTACTGTCGCTGTCCGGGTCTGACCGGCTACGTAGCGAAGGACAGCATGGAAAAGATTCCGCTGCTCTCTATCTGGATGAAGCGTCTCTACTGCCTGTTTCTGAACCGTCAGGACATCCGTCAGGGACTCAAGACTATCCTCACCGGTATCGAGCAGATGAAGAACGGGATCTCCATGTGTATCTTCCCTGAGGGTACCCGAAATAAAGGCACGGAGATGATGCCGTTCAAGGAAGGCAGTCTGAAGATGGCCGAGAAGACCGGCTATCCGATTATCCCCATAGCCATCACCAATTCTGCCGGTATCTTCGAAAATCAATACCCGAAGATCCGTCCGGCTCACGTCATTCTGGAATATGGAAAGCCCATTTATCCAAAGGAGCTTTCCCGGGAAGACAAGAAATTCCTCGGCGCCTATACCCAGAGGGCAATCGCGCAGATGCTTGAGCAGCATACGCAGCGAACATCATCTAAGAAATAACAGCTCCTATCGTTTTCATAGGATCCGTTGTCACGAAATAACCCCCCGCGAAAGATCGCCTGATCTCCCGCGGGGGGTGTTCTATAGCTCTTATCAGAATATCCTCTGAATACTCGTATACTTAGAAGCTTCCGGTTTCCTCAACGAAATCCGCAAACTCATCCGCTGCCGGATCTACTGCGTCTTCTGCTGCCGGTATTTCTTCTGCAGGTGCTTCCTCTGCTGGCGCAGGCATCTCCTCTACTGTCTCTCCCACAGTCTCTGTCTCCGGCTCTACCTTATAAGCCTTCTCTAGAACCTTCATGATCTGATTGTAAAGGAAAATCTCATCCGACTCTTCCAGATAGCTGTCTGCCAGAATCTCCTTCGGATCCCAGAATACCAGTTTTCTGACGTAGCGATCCATCTGTGCCAGCTGTGCATCCTCATAGTGCTTATCCGGTGCGTCTACCGCCGTCTCCAGCATGACATCGATTCCTGCCGGAACACTGGTATCTGCCGCTTCCTCCTGAGCAACCGCATCTACACCCTTCACCAGTATCTTTAACAGATGCTCCTCGAGCATTTTCGGAAGCTCTGTCGCCGCGCTGTCGGACAGAGACACTACCGTACCACTCTCATCGGATATGGTCGTCTTGATCGTATCCTCCAGTCCAGACTTCACCTCATCATAGAGCGCTTTCTTCGTCGGATCTGTCAGATCCTCTTCCTTCAGCTCCGGCTCAGATGCCACGCCGTCCACAGCTGTCGTCTCCGGCTCTGTACCGTCCACTGCAGCCGGATCTGTCTGTATAGTCTCGCCTTCGTCTGCAGGCAGTTCCTGCGGTGTGTCAACCGTAAAGGAATCATCTCCTGTTGCCGCCGGAATACCGAAGTCTTCACTCTGAGCCTGCTGTTCCTCTGCCTGCTCCTGTACAGTGGAGGTCGTATCGCCCTCATTTACGGTCAGACCGCCTGCCGCTTCCTCGAGTGCTTCCACATTTGTATTGTCCAGAATGCTTTCCTCTGACTCTGTCTGCTCCGTGTCTGAGCCGCCGCCGAAAAGATTACTTAAGAATCCGCCGGACTGCTCTGCCTCCTGCGTCTGTGCGTTTGCTTCAGCAGCTGCTGCCTCGGCCTTCACCGCTGCATCCTCGGCCGCCTGCTGTACCTCGGCGCTCGCTCCGGCATCTGCAGCTACGTTCGCCTGCACACGCTCCAAAGTCGCCTTCAGCTGTACAATATCATACTCCTGCTGCGCGATCTCTGACATCAGCGCTGCGATCTGCTGCGTCTGATCCGGATTCACGGTCACATTATAGTCATTGGATACATTGTTAATGATATTGTTGATCTCGCCGATATCTGTGATGTTATTCTCGATTACCTGCAGCTTCGTCTCATTGATCACGGCCGTTGCCTGACTCTGTCCCACATCATTGGCCAGCGTACCTGTCACTACCAGCTCCTGATTCGCCAAGTCCACCTTGGTGGCATCCAGCGTCGTCCTATTGGCATTCTCATACGCCATGATAACGCCCGTCAGCGCACCGGTACCGGATACTACAAACGGAGACGCCGCAACTACCTGACAGTTCGTCACACCGGAGGTGGACAGTGTCGATGCGATCATATTGCAGGTTACCCAGCTCAGATTCGCAGTCTTTACCTGAATACCGCCGGAGGATGTCGGTGATACCAGTGCGCAGCTGAATGTGTGGGTACCGATCTGCTCGATCGGCACATAGCTGCCAAGGTGATTTCTTTCATCAGTGTTTGTTATATAGATCATATCCACCGCGTCCGAAGTCACACCAAAATAGCGCATCATCGTATTCTGCTGCTCTGTGGTCAGATCAGCGCCAAGAGTCACTACCTTGCGGCTGTCCGCCATGGCCGGTACTGCACATCCCAGCGCCAGTGAAAGCGCCAACAGCGTACTGCTTAAAAGTTTTTTCTTCATGTTTGTTTCCTCCTCTACCCCTTTTATTCTCAGAAATAAAACCCCTCTATTTTATGGATTCTACTCCTTTGTTAAAACATCCACTACTTTTTCAAAATGCATAAAGTGCGATGCTTTTACCAATACATAATCTCCCGGACGGATCTCCTCCGGGATCTGCGAAAGCGCGTCCTCCAGCTGCTCTGTCCAGAGGATCTTCATGTCCGCTTTGACCGCCTTGGCAGCCTGTGCCATCCCCTCGCTCAGAGCGCCTACACAGATCAGTTCATCGAGCGCGAGCTCTGCCGCAAAGGCGCCGATCTCCCGATGCAGCGCAAGCTCCTCCTCACCGAGCTCCCCCATATCGCCCAGAATCGCGATCTTACGTCCCGGCGCATTGGCGAGCACACGAAGGGAAGCCTTCATAGAGGCCGGATTAGCATTATAACAGTCATCGATCACGGTGACACCTTCATGCTCGATCATATGCAGGCGTCCTCCCAGCGTCTCCAGCTTTTCGATTCCCCTTGCGATCTCCTCCGTCGTTAATCCAAGCGTGCGTCCCACCGCCGTGGCCGCAAGCGCATTCAGCACCATATGGTATCCCGGAATCGGGATCGTCACAGTAAATTCCTGCTCCCCCACATGTATACGGCAGCGCACACCCTTCAGGCCAAGATATTCTATCTGATCCGCGTAAACATCCTTAGGCACATATCTGTCTATATCGCAGCCGAAGAACAACGGTCTGATGCCGTGTACCTCTGTCACAGTAGCCAGCTTGTCATCATCTCCGTTCAGGATCACCCTGCCCGTCGCAGAGAGATAATCAAAGATCTCCGACTTTGCACGCAGTACGCCGTCACGGTCTCCCAGAAACTCCAGATGACACTGCCCGATGTTGGTGATCACACAATAGTCCGGACGCGCCACTTTACTTAGGCGGTGCATCTCGCCGAAGTGATTGATCCCCATCTCCAGTACCGCCACCTCATGCTCTTCCCTGAGACGGAAGATCGTCAGCGGCAGCCCCAGCTCATTGTTAAAATTCTTCTGTGTCTTGAGCACGTTGTATTTCTCCGCCAGTACGGACGCGATGATCTCCTTGGTGCTGGTCTTACCCACACTTCCTGTAATTCCAATCACCCGGATATCCAGCTGCTGTCGGTAAAACTCTGCAATGTCCTTCACCGCCTGCAGGGAAGACTCTACTACAATGTAAGCTCCCGCAGCCTCCTTCGGCGCTTCTTCACAAATCACACACAGCGCTCCCTGCGCGAATACTGCCGGAATGAAGCGATGCGCATCCACGCGCTCCCCCCGGATCGCGATAAAGAGGCTGCCCTCCTTCGCCTCCCGGCTGTCCGTGACGATATCCGCCACCTCTTTCTTCCTGCTCTCTTCTGATCCATAATAAATACCGCCGCAGGCTCTTGCGATATTCTCCAATGTCATATTTTTCATATATCCTCTTTCATACGCTCTCTGTTCTCAGCCGTTACTTCATAGACACATTGATCAGCAGCTCACACAGCTGCGCAAACGACATCCCGAGAGCTGCCGCCTCCTGTGGAAGCAGACTGGTGGGCGTCATTCCCGGAAGCGTATTCGCCTCCAGACAATACATACGATTCTGTTCATCCATCATAAAGTCCATGCGGGCATAATTCTCCAGTCGGAGCGCCCGGTAGGCCTCCTCCGCATACCTCTGCATCCGTGCAGTCAGCTCTTCATTCAGCTCTGCCGGGCAGGTCTCCACGGTACTTCCCGCCTGATATTTGTTGTGATAATCATAAAATCCTACCAGCGGCGCGATCTCAATGATGGGATATGCCTTGCCGTCTACGACTCCAACGGAAAACTCACGTCCCCTGACATATGCCTCCACTACCGCTTTTTCTTCCAACGCAAAGCAGTCCTCAAGCGCCTGCGCGAATGCAGCCTCATCCTCCACGATATAAACTCCGACGCTAGATCCCCCACAGGGTGCCTTCACCACGCACGGAAACTCCATATCCAGCTCTGCAAAGGCAGGACGTGGATCGCTCTTCTTCAGGATCATCCCCGCCGGCGTCGGTACACCGTTCTCCCGGAACAGCTGCTTCGTAATCGCCTTATCCATAGCCAGAGCACTGCCAAGATATCCGCTGCCGGTATACGCAATCCCCATCAGATCAAAGGTCGCCTGAATCTTACCGTCCTCTCCGCAGAGGCCATGCAGCGCCATAAATACCACATCCGCCTCCCGGCACACCTCCAGTACCTGAGGACCGAAAAACTCTCTGCGCTCCTCCTGAAGCTTCTCGATCTGATCGTTAAATCCTTCTATGTATGCAACTTCGCTTTCCAGATCGTACTCTGTCGTAAATGCTTCCTTCGGTTGCAGTCCCTCTTTTCCGCAGAATACGTCGATTAGGATCGCCTGATGTCCTCTGCTCCTGAGAGCCTCGCAGACCTTTGTTCCGGAAACGATCGATATTGCACGCTCTGTACTCGTTCCGCCTGCCAAAACTACTATCTTCATATATCTTCCCCTTATGTCCTATTTCATTGACTGTGTGCTCATGTATCACATCTCAGACTTTCCTGCTCTACAGTCCATATAAATAAGTATACCGAAACGCACGAAAGAATACAAGCCTATCATCTCTTCCATATCTTATTTTTTTCACAATCAAATTATGAAAATTTTAAGAAATAAAGTACATGCACAGCTATGTATAGGTTAACATAAAATTGTGTTTATTATGTGTTTTCGACAAAAAAACAGACAGCCTCCGCTGTACATCAGCCGGGACTGCCTGCCGCATTCACCTAAGGAGGCACTGATTCATTCAGTGCTTCCCCACTATTCTATGATGCCTTCTCTGCAATGTACTTGTCCAGACTGACAAGCTTCACACTGAGTACGAAGATCTCCGCCGCAATCGCCAGCTCTTCCGGTGTCGGGAAGGATGGCGCAATACGGATATTGCTGTCCTGCGGATCCTTGCCGTACGGATAGGTCGCGCCGGCGCCGGTCATCACAACTCCTGCCTCCTTTGCCTTCGCAACGATCGCTTTCGCACATCCCGGAAGTGCGTCAAAAGAGATAAAATAACCGCCGCGGGGACGGATCCAGCTGCCGATCTCCAGCCCGCCCAATTCATCATCCAGTATATTCAGTACCGCTTCAAACTTCGGACGAAGAATATCCGCATGTTTTCTCATGTGCTTCACCATGCCGTGGATATCCTTGAAATAACGCACATGACGCAGCTGGTTCAGCTTGTCATGGCCAATGGTCTGGATACGCATATGCTTGCGAATATCCTCCAGATTCGCCGGGGAGGCCGCCATAGCTGCCACACCGGAACCCGGGAAGCTGATCTTGGAGGTGGAGCAAAACTTATAAACCATATCCGGATTTCCCTCTTTTTTGCACTCCATCAGGATCTCGATCAGATGATCCTGCTTATCATCATACAGGTGATGGATGCCATAGGCATTGTCCCAGAAAATGCGGAAATCCTTCGCCGCCGGCTTCAGACGCGCAAAGCGGCGTACTGTCTCGTCTGAGTAAGTAATACCCTGCGGATTCGAATACTTCGGAACGCACCAGATACCCTTTACAGCCTCGTCATGATTCACATATTTTTCCACGAGATCCATATCCGGACCATCCTCGGTCATCGGAATATTGATCATCTCAATTCCAAAATACTCTGTGATGGCAAAATGTCTGTCATATCCCGGAACCGGACAAAGAAACTTCACCTTATCCAGCTTACACCACGGGGTACTGCCCATAACACCGTGCGTCATGGAATGGGCTACGGTATCAAACATAACGTTCAGACTGGAATTGCCATAGATGATGATCTGATTAGCCGGAACCTCGGTCATATCAGCCAGAAGCTCCTGCGCCTCCGGGATACCGTCAAGCACTCCATAGTTACGGCAATCCACACCGGCCTCACATTTGAGATTGGAGGTACTGCTCAATACGTCCATCATACCCATAGCCAGATCAAGCTGCGCTTCGGAGGGCTTGCCTCTGGACATATCCAGATGAAGATTCTGTGCTTTGATGCGCGCAAATTTCTTCTCCAAAAGCGTCTTCTCTTCTGTCAGTTGTTCCATTGTCAGTTCTCTGTACGGTGTCATTTTTCATCCTCCTCATATCTATCTGTACCCGCAGTCATCGATATTTCTATGACTGCGTGCCATGCTTATCTGCGTCTTCCGTCCTCTAGTCCTGTTCCTTACGGTTGAAGAACCCCTCCTGTCTGATCTCCTGCGTGGAAATATTCCCCCCACGCCGAAACTGCAGCTCCGGATTCTTGATGCTGACTCTTGTATGATCCGGCACCGAAGAGGTCAGAAATGCATTGCCGCCAATGACCGCTCCCTCTCCGATCACGGTGTCTCCTCCCAGAATGGAGGCACCGGAATATACCGTAACATTATCCTTCAGTGTCGGATGACGTTTGCAGTTGCGCAGGCTCTGTCCACCTCGCGTGGAGAGCGCTCCAAGCGTCACTCCCTGATAAATTTTGACATTATTCCCGATGATCGTAGTCTCACCGATCACCACACCGGTTCCGTGATCTATGAAAAAATATTCTCCGATGGTCGCCCCCGGATGAATATCGATTCCCGTAAGATTGTGGGCATACTCGGTCATGATCCTCGGAATCATCGGAACGCCGAGCGCATACAGCTCATGAGCGATACGGTTCACGGTAATGGCAAATACTCCCGGATAGGAAAAAATGACCTCATCCGTGTTGTACGCCGCCGGATCCCCATCATATGCCGCCTGTACATCCTTCGCCAGCGTTTCCCGTAAGGGAACCAGACGTTCCAGAAATGTCCGCACGATCTGTACCGCTCTGCGTGCATTCTCCTCCGGTGTGGACATGACATCACGCTGATGTGCCAACGCTCTGCGTACCTGTCTGGTCAGCTTATACTGGATATCCTCCAGCAGCTCTCCCACATGGTAGGAAATCGTACTGCAGTGCAGCCGCTTCGTCTCAAAATATCCGGGAAACAGCACTCGCCGGACATTATTCAAAATCTCAATAATGATCTCCTGATCCAGTCTGCTGTCAGAATCCACATTGCAGATCACCGGATGAGATCCATAGCTTTTTAATATAGATGTAACCAACTGTTCCATGTATACCTCTCAGATGGAGCGGGGTATCTGAGTTCTTCCCCAGACTCACAATTTTAGACAGTATAACACATCTCTTACAAAAGCGCAAAACATTTCATAATTTTCGCTTGACAGACGGACACAGATACTATATAATGCCTTCTTGTAAGCGCAAATCCATCGTAAAGATATTTATGGATACTGCGCAAGCGCAACACAAAAATGTTTGGGATAGATTGTAAATTCATTTCAAGGATGTTTGTGGATGCTACGCAAGCGCATCTCGAGAACAAGTTCTCTCGATGTACGTTTGATTGCAAATACAATCAAACTAATATCTTCAAATCAATAAACTCTTATCCAAGCAAGCTTGCAGCGAGTTTATCAATTTGAATCTATCGCTTGCTTGTGCTTTTATCTTATTCGCCCAGATAGCTCAGTTGGTAGAGCAGAGGACTGAAAATCCTCGTGTCACTGGTTCGATTCCGGTTCTGGGCACCATGCGGGTGTAGTTCAATGGTAGAACACCAGCCTTCCAAGCTGGATACGTGGGTTCGATTCCCATCACCCGCTCTTTGTATGCTCATAGAGCCATGCGATACGTAAAAAAAGAGATCATCCGGGAGCTTGCTCACATGGATGATCTCTTTTTTTACGTATCATTTGGCGAATGCCAAACATCGAGGAAATGCGTAGCATTTTCGAGATGCATGGCTCTATGCTTTATCTAAAAAGATCATCCGAGCTTGCTCACATGGATGATTTCTTTTTTTACGTATCATTTGGCGAATGCCAAACATCGAGGAAATGCGTAGCATTTTCGAGATGCATGGCTCTATGCTATTTTATTCGAATAATCTGATGAATGGTTCTTCCTCTGGACGGTATCATACCGACACCGGTGACCGGTCCAAAGGTCTTGAAGACATATTTATCCTTCTTATTCTTTCCTCCGATCATAACCGTCTGATAGGAGCCTCCGCTTACACGGCCGCCCTCGTACCATGTATGATTCCCTGCGTACACGTTCGTATGCTGCATTCCATTCCAGCCACAGATATCTCCCGGAAGAAGATTGCCCTCTGCCTCCAGCTGCGCAGGCGTCTTATCCACGGTAATCACTTCGAAGTTCTCATAAAAATGTTCCAGATTTTTCTTCAAAGGTCCGTTGAAATAGAACCACGCCTTACCGCCCTCCCATTTGCTCCAAAAGCTCTCTGAAGGACTCAAAAGCGCCAGCCGCGGATCCTTCAGTGCCCATCGAAGAAGCAGCGCGCAGTTCGTATACGCAATCTGAGCTCCCTGATCGACCGTTGTACTCTCCTGTCCAGTCACAGGATCCACTACCTTCTTAATCTTCTGATTATTCACTCCGCCGCGATTCTGTGCATTCGCGCGTTCGATCTCCCATGTCACGCCCTCGCTTCCATAATAAGCGTCATAGACCCAGAGCAGCTTATCTGCTCCCTCTCTGGCTGCATCTACTGCTACCTGCGCTGAGTATTCCTGAAGAATATTCAGAAACTGAAGCGCACGCGGTGACGGCTGACTTGCAGCCTCCCGACGCTCCAGCTCCTCCAGCTCTTCCTGCGTCATCACCGTGATCTCCCATGAATCCGTTGCTCCGAAGCCATCCGCAGCCGTCGCCGTAATAGTTACCGTCCCCTTAGACAATGCCTTGACATTCCCTTTCTTGTTCACCTTAGCGATCGACTTATCACTGCTGCTCCAGATAATTTTCTGATCATCTGCATTGACCGGCAGAACCGTCGGATTCATCTTCATCCATTTTCCGATAGCCATGCGTCCCGATCCCTGATTGAGTGTGATCGATGTCACCTGCTGTTTGATAAGCACCGTACATTTATAGGTCTTTTTCCCGACCTTCGCCCGTACCTTTGCCTTTCCCCTGCTTCTGGCTGCGATCCATCCGTTTTTCAGATCCAGCTTACCCGGGGCGTTGGTAGACCATTCTACCTTACGACTGGCATTTTTCACCTTGATTCTGGTTTCCTGCCCGACATACAGCGTTACATTCTTCTTGTTTAGGCCTTCCTTTGCCGCCAGAGCCCCCATTGGCATCATGCATACCAGAAGAAGCAGAAATGCAAATATTCCAAGTCTCTTACCTATTCTCACTGCAGTGCCCTCCTATTTTTCTTTCTCTGCAGATACTACTTAATTCTCAGAATCTGGTGGATCGTCTTTCCTCCGGACGGTGTCATGCCTAAGCTTTTGACCGGTCCGAAACCGGTATATATTCCGTTTACCACATTACTCAGGCGGCCGCCCTCATACCAGAGACCGTTGCCCGCGTATACATTTGTATGCTGTACGCCGTTCCAGCCGCAGATATCTCCCGGAAGAAGATTCCCCTCTGCCTCCAGCTGTGCAGGCGTCTTGTCTACCGTGATGATCTCGAAGTTATTCGTGAAATTCGTCCAGTCATTCTTGATCGCCGCATTAAAATTAAAGTATGCCTTACCACCGCTCCAGACGCTCCAGAACACCTGCTTGCCGTTCAAAAGTCCCAGATCCCGCAGCCCCCAGCGTACCAGCTGCGCACAGTTACTGTATGCGGGAGTATTCTTCGTCAGCGCCTTCTTCTGCTCTGCCGCAAATGTGGAATGATTCTCATAGCTGCTATTATACTTCCATGTAATACCGCGAGCCTGATCCGTCACCACCTGATTGGAATAGCTCTGTAAGATTGCAAGGTACTGCAGTGCTCTTGCCGAAGCCTGTCCCGGTGCTGCGGTCACAGTCGTTGTCTGTACCGGAGGCACTGTGCCGGACGCCACCGTAATGGTACAGGATGCAGAAGACCTACTGCCATCTTTCGCCACCGCCGTGATCGTTACCACTCCGTTCTTCTTTGCTTTGACCTTCCCCTTGGTATTGACCGTCGCAATACTGGTGTTGCTGCTCTTCCATATAATGTTCTTATTGTTCGCATTGGAAGGCACGACGCTGGCCTTGAGCTTTACCTTCTTGCCCGGCTGCAGCGTGTGCTCCGTCTTGTTCAGAACAATATCCGCTACCGGCTGTTTGATCTTCACCTTACAGGTATACTCTTCTCCGTCGATCCTCGCCGTGATGGTCACAGTACCTTTTTTGCGTGCAACCAGACGTCCCTGCGTATCAATACTTGCTTTCACATAGCTGGAGCTTCGCCACTGTGCCGCTTCAAGAGTATCCAGCATCTTAAACTCATAGATATCTCCTACATTCAGCGTCAGCTTTGTCTGATTGATCCTTGCCGCAGAAACTCCTGTGGTCAGCATACATATCAGCACGAACATCAATGCGATCCCCGCCATGTTTTTAAATTTTCTCAATTTTCTTCCTCCCCAAATCCTGTCAATAGCGTATGCTGCTATTCACTACAACATGTTCTTTTCCAAATATTACATATTTATTACGTAATATAACATATTTATTTCTTTTTTGCAATAAAACTTTGCAGATTTATTGTTTTTTCATCTTTACAAAACAGGGATCTCCACACGCTGCACGTGCAGAAATCCCTGTAAGATTATGCGATCTTATTTTTTATTCGAGATACAAAAACGGATCCACCGCCTGCCCATCTTTCTTCATGGCAAAGTAAAGATTGCTGCCCTCCTCGCAATAATATTTTGTCGGCTCACTGACATAACCCAGAAGCTGTCCCTGCTCTACCACGTCTCCCTCCGCCACAGTCACCTCTTTTAGCTGACCGTATGTCAGCGTGTAATTATTTCCGAGATTCAATACCAGCGTAGTGCCGGTCTCCTCATTTGTGCCGATGCTCTCAACGATGCCTCTGGCAGAAGCGATTACCTGATTGCCTACTTCACTGCTGATGATCAGCGCCGGATTATACTTATACTGATTCAAGGTCTGAAAATATTCTGTAGAGCTCATATTGTAATCCATCAGCACTGTACCTGCAGCTGGCCACGTCAGCTTCATATCCTCATCAAAATTCACCGTTGGCTGCAGCTGTGCCTCTACATTTCCGGAGGAGACATCTACCGTAGCTGCCTCCGATCCTTCTGCCTGCGTTTCTGTTTGTATCTCTGTTTGCGTCTCTTTTTCCGACTCCGTCTGTGTCTGATTCTGTCTGGCAGCCTCCTTCGCTTCCCGCTGATGTTCTGAGATCATAGGACGGATTTTCTGTCTGTCTGCATTCTGATCGTTCACTCCGATCTGGGCTTTTACATCATTCGTAGACGCTGCCACATGCTCCGATTCTCTCACATCTTCATTTACGGCGTCCTGCTTTGCGTCATTGATTGTGCCTTCGTTCCCGACCACTGCCGAATCAGGCGTCGCATTTCTGCTGTCATAGCCCGTCTGATATGTTGCAAACGCCACCGCCCCCACCAGACAGAGCGTAAATACCCCCAGTGTTCCCCGTTTTCTCAGGATCTCCAAAATCTTTTCTTTTTGCATACCGTCACCTCGTTTGATCTTCCATATGATTTTGTAACTTCAACTGTCGTTACCATATACATATCGTTTCCACAAACAGGGGAAATATGCACCGAAAACTTCACATTTCTATTTGATATCCGCCAATTCAGATACCGAAAGCTTATGCAGTCCGGTACCTTCAAAAAAATATCCGAGAATCTCTTTATATTTTTTCCCGGACAACGCCATCTCCTGCGCTGTGTTCTGACTCATACCGATGCCATGACCGATTCCCTGAATATTCAAAAAAATGCCTTCTTTTCGCTCGTCCACCTGAAAATGTGCCGAGGGCAGCCCGAGCAGATTGCGAAATTCTTCACCGGAATATATGGCATCCCCGATCTGCACCTGCTGCACGTAACCCGCACTGTCTTTTTTTACCACCGTAAGCCCTCGCCAGTCATCTGCGATCTGCACACGGCATTCATAGTCATCTGCGCGTTTATCTGACGGACATGCCTTTGATTTCAGATAAGGATACCCCTCATTCTGAAATGTCTCCTCACCGCTTCTGGTATTCCCCGCACTGAGTGCATGAAAAGATGCCATCACCGGCTCACCCTCATAGGTCAGTATCTGCTGCTTCGTGGCCTCCTGCGCCTTCAGAAACTTGTCCGCTACACCGGCCGCTTCCAATTCTGTCAGTGGAACATAAGCGCCCTGCCAGACCTTCCCCTCCTCTTTGCTGCGATATAGATTTGTACGGGTAAGCACCATCTGTGCCTTAACAGCCTCCGGCTCATAGCTCTGCGGCATCTCCGCCGCCGTCACGCCGATGACATATTCCTCCAGATTCATATCCCGTATTCCCTGCCCGGTCTGCACGGAAATATAAGCCGCCTCATCCTGAATCGTGCGATATACCTTCTCCATCCGACCTCCCAGCAGCATAATCAGGGCACAGGGAAGTGCCAAAAAAAGTAATATCAGAGCCAGTGTACGTTCTATCTTTTTTTCCATAAAAAACCCTCCCATACTATTGTATGCGGAGGGTCTTTGATTATACGTATTATTTATTTAACCTTCACGGTCATCTTTTCGAGCTTCCAGATCTCATCGACATACTGCTGGATGGTACGGTCAGATGTGAACTTGCCGCTGCATGCTGTGTTCAGCATTGCCATCTTCGCCCAACGAGCCTCATCACGGTATGCTTCTTCGACACGCTTCTGAGCCGCTGCGTAGGACTTGAAGTCTGCCAGAATGAAGTACGTATCCGCACGGTCGCTGCTCTTGGTGTTCAGCAGAGAATCATAGATCTCACGGAATCTCTCCGGATCGTCCTGTGAATATTCGCCGTTGATCAGCTGCATCAGTACGCGACGGATATCCGGGTCGCTGTTGAAGATATTCTCCGGATAATAACCACCATTGTTCTCATAGTTGATGACCTCATCAGAGCTCAGACCGAAGATAAACGCATTCTCCTCGCCAACCTCTTCCACGATCTCAACATTTGCGCCGTCCATGGTTCCCAGCGTCGGAGCGCCGTTCAGCATGAACTTCATATTACCGGTTCCAGATGCCTCCTTGGATGCTGTAGAGATCTGCTCAGAGACATCTGCCGCAGCGAAGATCCACTCTGCGTTAGATACGCGGTAATCCTCAATGAAGACCACCTTGATCTTATTATTAATAGAAGCATCGTTGTTGATCACATCGGCAACGCTGTTGATCAGCTTAATCGTCAGCTTCGCACGGCGATAGCCTGCTGCTGCCTTTGCACCGAAGATAAAGGTTCTCGGATAGAAATCCATCTCCGGATGATCCTTGATCTGATTGTACAGATACATCACATGCAGAATGTTCAGCAGCTGACGCTTGTACTCATGCAGTCTCTTCACCTGTACATCGAAGATAGAGCGCGGATCTACCGTCACACCGTTATGCTCCTGAATATACTTCGCAAGACGCACCTTGTTCTGATACTTGATATTCATGAACTCCTGCTGTGCCTTCTTGTCATCCGCATATACCTTCAGCTTCGCCATCTGCGGGAGATCGGTCACCCACTCATCACCGATATGATCGGTCACCCATGCTGCCAGAAGCGGATTCGCATGAAGCAGGAAACGTCTCTGTGTGATACCATTCGTCTTATTGTTAAACTTCTCCGGCATCATCTCATAGAAGTCCTTCAGCTCCTGCTTCTCAAGGATCTCGGTATGCAGACGCGCTACACCGTTTACAGAATAGCCTGCCGCGATAGCCAGATGTGCCATCTTCACCTGACCGTCAAAGATGATCGCCATCTTGCGCACCTTCTCGAAGTTCCCCGGATATCTCGCCTCGATCTCAGCCACAAAGCGGCGGTTGATCTCCTCGATGATCTGGTATACACGCGGGAGCAGTCTGGAGAAGAGCTCGATCGGCCATTTTTCCAGAGCCTCTGCCATGATGGTGTGGTTGGTGTAAGCACAGGTCTTTGTGGTCACATCCCATGCCTCTTCCCAAGTCAGGCCTTCCTCATCCAACAGGATACGCATCAGCTCTGCAACCGCTACGGTCGGGTGCGTATCGTTCAGCTGGAAGGTAGCCTTCTCATAGAACTTACGGATATCGCTGTGTTTCTTTTTATATTTTGCAATCGCAGCCTGTACACTTGCGGAAATAAAGAAGTACTGCTGCTTCAGACGCAGCTCTTTACCTGCATAGTGGTTATCATTCGGATAAAGAACCTCAACGATATTGCGTGCAAGGTTCTCCTGCTCAACGGCCTTACGATAATCGCCCTTATCAAAGGAATCGAGCTGGAAATCGGTCACTGCCTCTGCATCCCAGATGCGCAGTGTATTTACCACATGGTTGTTGTAGCCAACGATCGGAAAATCATACGGCACAGCACGTACAGACTGATAACCCTCCTGTACGAAATGGTTGCGTCCGGTCTTCTCATCATAAACCACACGCACATAGCCGCCGAATTTTACTTCTTTTGCATATTCCGGACGACGGAGCTCAAACGGATTGCCATCCTTTAACCAGTTATCCGGAACCTCTACCTGATAGCCATCCTCGATCTTCTGCTTAAACATACCGTAGCGGTAACGGATACCACAGCCATATGCCGGATAGCCAAGGCTTGCCAGAGAATCCAAAAAGCATGCTGCCAGACGACCGAGACCGCCGTTGCCGAGAGCCGCATCCGGCTCCTGATCCTCGATCACGTTCAGATCAAAACCGATCTCCGCAAGCGCTTCCTTCACTTCCTCATACTCTGTGAGATTGATCAGGTTATTTCCCAGAGCTCGTCCCATCAGGAACTCCATGGACATATAGTAAACATACTTCGGATCCTTCTCCTCGTAGGTCTCCTGCGTTGCCAGCCAGTTGTCAATGATGGTATCCTTCACTGCGTAAGAAACTGCCTGAAAGATCTGCTGCTGTGTAGCTTCTTCCAGATTCTTACGGTAAAGAGCTCTGACATTTGCCTTTACTTCGCTGATAAACTGTTTCTTGTTAAATTTCTTGCTCATTTGCCTCTCCTTGTCTCTATTGCTTTTCAACAGCCAAGGTTACTTTTTCGCCATTGATATTCCAGTCCTTCACATAACCATTGACAGCGTCGAAAATGATATCGTCTGCGAGTACCTCTGATGTTACTGTCTCCGCATTTTTCTTCAGGATCTCTGTGATACGTTCATTGTCCTTCGCATAGATCACAATTCTGTCCATCACCTCGAAGCCGGCTTCCTTTCTCATGGTCTGCACCTTGCTGACAAGCTCTCTTACGAAGCCTTCCTCGATCAACTCCGGAGTCATCCTCGTCTCCAGAACTACAGTGATCTCATTATCCTGCTCTGTCACATAATCCACCGACTGCGCGGTATCAATCAGCAAATCATCTTCTGATAATACAACAGTCTCTCCCTGAATGTCAAGGTGAAGTGCTCCCTGCGCCTTCAGCTCAGCCATAGCTGCCTGACCGTCAATGTCAGCAAGCGCCTGACGGATACCGTTGAGAAGCTTGCCGTATTTCGGTCCCACGGTCTTTAACTGCGGCTTAAACGTGTAAGAAACAAAACCGCTCACATCCTCCTTGAAGCTTACCGCCTTGACATTCAGCTCATCGCGGACGATCTCGGTAAAGAACTCATCAAGAACTACCGGAGCCTTCACAAACATGTTGGCGATCGGCTGACGGTTCTTGATATTTGCAGCGTTTCTCGCTGCACGTCCCAGAACGACGATCTTCAGAACCTCATCCATATTGGCCTCAAGCTCTTTATCGATATGCGCTGTATCTGCGATCGGGAAATCACACAGATGTACACTCTCCGGCGCGGATTTGTCAAGTGTGCATACAAGGTTGCGATAAATATCCTCTGTCATGAACGGAATCATCGGAGCCGCTGCCTTCGCAACATTGACCAGAGCCGTATACAGCGTCATGTACGCGTTGATCTTATCCTGCTCCATGCCCTTCGCCCAGAAACGCTCACGGCTGCGGCGTACATACCAGTTACTCATATCATCTACGAACTCCTGCAGCGCTCTTGCCGTCTCCGGAATCTTGTAAGCTGCCAGATTGTTGTCTACACTTTGGATCATCGTATTCATCTTGGAAAGAAGCCACTTATCCATGACAGACAGCTTGTCATAGTCTAATGTATATTTGGTCGCATCAAAATTGTCAATGTTCGCATACAGTACAAAGAATGCATAGGTATTCCACAGAGTACCCATGAACTTACGCTGACCTTCCTGTACTGCCTTGCCATGGAAACGGTTCGGAAGCCACGGAGCGCTGTTGATGTAGAAATACCAGCGGATCGCATCTGCACCGTAGGTCTCAAGCGCATCAAACGGATCGACCGCATTCCCCTTAGATTTACTCATCTTCTGTCCGTTCTCGTCTTGTACATGTCCGAGGACGATCACATTCTCGTACGGCGCTTTGTTAAATAACAGTGTAGATTCTGCCAGCAGAGAGTAGAACCATCCGCGGGTCTGATCGACTGCCTCGGAAATAAACTGTGCCGGGAACTGCTGCTCAAACAGCTCTTTATTCTCAAACGGATAATGGTGCTGTGCAAACGGCATTGCTCCGGAATCAAACCAGCAGTCGATCACCTCCGGTACACGGTGCATCGGTTTGCCGCATTCCGGACAGGTGATGGTGATCTCATCGATATACGGGCGATGCAGCTCTACGGTCTTCGCTCTCTCGTCGCCGCTCATCTCAAACAGCTCCTGACGGCTGCCGATGGAATGCTGATGGCCGCAGTCGTCGCATTCCCAGATGTTCAGCGGAGTACCCCAGTAACGGTTACGGGAAATGCCCCAGTCCTGTACATTCTCCAGCCAGTCGCCGAAACGTCCCTTACCAATGCTCTCCGGAATCCAGTTGATCGTGTTGTTGTTGCGGATCAGATCCTCCTTTACTGCGGTCATCTTGATAAACCATGACTCGCGCGCATAGTAGATCAGCGGAGTATCGCATCTCCAGCAGTGCGGATAGCTGTGCTCAAACTTCGGCGCGTCAAACAACAGGCCGCGGCTCTCAAGCTCCTTTAATACCTCAGGATCTGCCTTCTTTACAAACAGACCTGCAAACGGAGTCTCTTCTGTCATATTACCCTTGCCATCCACAAACTGTACAAAAGGCATGTTATACTTCTGGCAGACTCTGTTATCGTCCTCACCAAAAGCCGGTGCGATATGAACTACACCGGTACCATCGCTCAGAGTTACATAATTGTCACATACTACATAATGTGCTTTCTTGCGCTGCTTCTTCACAGCCTCGCCCGCACAATCATACAGCGGCTCATACTCCTTGTACTCCAGCTCCTTACCGGTATATTTTGCAAGGATCTCATATGCCGGAGCATCCTCGGATGCAAACTTGCCGAGTACAGTATCCAGAAGTGCCTCTGCCATATAATAGGTATATCCGTCTGCACATTTTACCTTTGCATAGGTCTCGTCCGGATTTACGCAAAGACCCAGATTGGAAGGCAAGGTCCATGGCGTAGTGGTCCATGCAAGGATATATGCATCCTCACCCTTCACTTTAAAGCGAACGACTGCAGAACGTTCCTTGACGTCCTTATACCCCTGTGCCACCTCCTGTGCGGACAGCGGAGTACCGCAGCGCGGGCAGTACGGAACGATCTTGAAGCCCTTGTACAGAAGCTTCTTGTCCCAGATCGTCTTCAGCGCCCACCACTCAGACTCAATATAATCATCATGATACGTAACATACGGGTTATCCATATCCGCCCAGAATCCAACGGTACCGGAGAAATCCTCCCACATTCCCTTGTATTTCCAAACGCTTTCCTTACACTTGTCGATAAACGGTACCAGACCGTACTCCTCGATCTGCTCCTTGCCGTCCAGACCCAGCAGCTTCTCAACCTCCAGCTCTACCGGCAGTCCATGGGTATCCCATCCGGCTTTACGCGGAACCATCTGACCCTTCATGGTATGATATCTCGGAATCATATCCTTGATAACACGCGTCAATACGTGACCGATGTGCGGCTTGCCGTTCGCCGTAGGTGGTCCGTCATAGAAGGTATAGGTCTCGCCCTCTTTGCGGCTGTCAATACTCTTCTCGAAGATATGGTTCTCATCCCAGAATCTTCTGGTCTCCTTCTCTCGCTCCACGAAATTCAGATTCGTCGAAACTTTCTCGTACATGATTAACTCCTCTCTTTCTTGCATAACAGCGGAAACAGTTATAAAAAAAGATCCTTCATCCGTAAAAGGACGAGAATCTCGCTGTACCACCTGTTACTTCATACCAACATATGCGTCCCTCATAACGGTGGGCAACCGTCACAATCTAATGTCTTGGGTAAATACACCTTGCTCTCATCTCATACAGAACCTGCGTTGTATCCACAGCACTCGACTGTGCAGCTCAGAAGTGATTTTCCATCTATCCTACCGATATCGGGCTCTCACCCTCCCCGACTCGCTGAGATCATCGTGTTGCTTCCTAAATATATAGAAACATATAGATGTACTCTCTTCGTCTTTGCTTTTTAATATCGTCTCTAATAGTAACCTACGATTTTTGCAAAGTCAAGTCCGTTTCATAGTTTTTTTATATTTCACTACGTTGCATTTTCTGCGCATTTCCGCTATACTAAAGCCAGTATCTTATAAAAGGAAGGCAATCACTATGGATAGATTATTCAATATGGATAACGGCCTGTTCCGTGCTTTAAGCCGACTGGCCGATCTTATTATTTTGAATCTCATTTTTCTACTCTGCTGTATCCCCGTCTTCACCATCGGTGCCGCATGGACAGCTCTCTACTATATGACGCTGAAGATGGTACGCAACGAGGAGACCTATATTCTCCGTGGATTTTTCAAATCCTTTAAGCAGAATTTCAAGCAGGCGACTCTGATCTGGCTCGTCCTGCTGGTATTTATGAGCATTCTGTTTGTCGATTTTCGTATCATGAATGCCATGGAGGGTTCCCTCATGACAGCTCTGCGAATGGGACTGCTGATGATTGCTACGCTGACTGCGATTCTACTGCAGTATCTTTTCCCGGTACTGTCCAGATTCTACAACACCAGTCTTAATACCGTGAGGAATGCCGCATTGATGTCCATTCGTCATCTTCCTCAGACTTTGGTTATGCTGGTGGTTTCCGTGGCTGCCGTATTCGTGACCTTACTGAATGGCTATACCCTCACCTATGGTCTGCTGATCTGGCTGATGTGCGGATGCTCCCTGATTGCTCTGTTCAACTCGTGGTTCCTTGTGCGTATCTTTGACAAATATGTTCCGGAGGAGACAGAAGAATCCGCGCCAAAAGAGACGACCTTCGACGGATCTGCATTCAAAAATCTGGGACATTAAGTCTCAGATTTTTTTTATATTTTTCTTATCTGTCACGATCACAAGATGATCGTTCTCCAACAGTCTGGTCTGGGGTTCCACGACCATATTCGCTGCCCCATTCCGGACAACTGCAATCACATTGATTCGATAGCGGTCACGCAGATTCAATTCCACCAATGTCTTGTTGATCCACTCTTTCTTCATAGAAATTTCCAGCATGCAGATGTTTTCCCTAAGCTCTATAAACTCAAATATATCAGACCGTGCCAGAGTTCTTGCCAGACGAATTCCTTCGCTTTTTTCCGGGGTAATGATCTGTGTCGCCCCGATCTTGCAAAAGATCTTAGCCTGAATATCATTCAGAGCCTTTACCACGATGTCCGACACCTCCGCCTCCACTGCCTGCAGAATCGCCATCAGTGTAGCATCCATATTCCCAGTAATGGCAACCACCACCGCATCCATATTCGACAATCCCAGCTTTTCATACGCACGAACGTCTGTTGCGTCCATCACTCGTGCTTCCGTCACATACTCGGCAATCTCCGCCAGTTCATCCTCCCGACTGTCAATTGCCATCACATCCGCGCCGGTCTTTGCCAGCTCCAGCGCAACGCTTTTTCCAAACTCTCCCATACCGAACACGGCATATGATTTTTTTCCGGCAAAATTTTTCTTCATTCTCTTATCACTCCTGTTATATTGCTTAGCCCACTGTAATTTCTTCTTCCACATATCTTGTAGACTCCGGGGTATTTCTCATGGTAAATGCCAGCACCATCGACATGGGACCCACTCTCCCCAGAAACATACACACACAGATGATCAGCTTACCGACGGTACTCAGACTTGCTGTAAAGTCCCTCGATAAGCCTGCGGTTCCAAGCGCGCTGTAGACCTCAAACAAAATATCCTGCGCCGAGCCGCCGGTAAATAAAAACAGTAAAAAAAACGCAAGGATGCTGAAGCCGATACTGACGCTCACCACCGCGAAGGATTTGCGCACTACGTTCAGCGGTATTCTCCTCCTGAAAACAGTCACATCCTCCTGCCCTCTTACCGTTGCTGCTACTGCCAGAATGAGCACTGCAATCGTTCCGGTCTTTACGCCTCCGGCTGTTCCCGTAGAGGAGCCCCCGATCAGCATCAACAGACACGTCAGCAGCACAGAGGGAGGTGTCAGGCCTTTCTGTGAAATAGCGGCAAAGCCTGCGGTTCTGGTCGTTACCGATTGAAAAAAACATGCAAGTATCTTTTCTCCAAAGCCAAACTCCCCAATCGTCGCACTGTTATGATATTCAAATATAAAATAACCCAAGGTCCCCACGGCCAGCAGCGATGCAGTTACAACCAGAATCACCTTACTATGCAGCGATATTTTTCTCACTGTACCTTTATTACCGCAAGCTCCTCCCAGTCGTCTTCTCACCAGTCCCGCAACATCCCACCATACGATAAATCCAATACCCCCCAGTATGATCAGAGCCGAGGTCACCAGATTCATCCAGACATGGTGGACATAGGGCATCAGACTGCTGTCGCCAATAATATCGATCCCAGCGTTGCAGAATGCAGATATTGCATGAAAAACAGAGATCCACATTCCTTTCCCTAACCCATAGTCTTTTGCAAATACCGGCAGGCAGCAGATTGCTCCGATTCCTTCTACGATCAGCGTTCCCAGTACCACTTTTTTCAAAAATGCAACGATACCAGACAGGGTATCCAGATTAAAGCTGTCCTCCAGAAGCTTCCGGTATCCAAGAGATATTCTGCGTCTCAGCATCATGAAGATCAGCGTGGTCATAGTGATCACACCCAGTCCTCCGATCTGGATCAAAAGCAGTATCAGTATTTTACCAAACAGGCTCCAATGCGTCGCGGTGGTTACTGTCACCAGCCCTGTTACACACACGGAGGTCGTTGCGGTAAACAGTGCGTCGAGAAACGGCGTCACGGTTTTGCTCGCCGCAGAGCACGGCAGCATCAGTAACAGCGTCCCTACCAGAATCGCTCCAAAAAACGCCAGAATGATGATCTGTGTTGTTGATAACAGTTTTTTTCCGGTATCAAATTTCATGTTCTCACCTCAAATATTTTCTTTCGTTATCATACAATATATTTAATTTAGAAGAAAGTCTGTTTTTTTATTTTGTGAATTGATTTTTTCCGTAAAATCTGTTTAACTATATACTGTAAACATTTTGAATTTATTACATGAGGAGAAAAACTATGGAATCTATGAAGCCAATCAAAGAAGGTAAGGTTCGTGAGATCTATGATAACGGCGACAGCCTGATCATGGTTGCGACCGACCGCATCAGCTGCTTTGATGTTATTCTGAACAATGTAGTAACTAAGAAGGGAACCGTACTGACACAGATGTCCAAGTTCTGGTTTGATTTTACGCAGGATATTCTGCCGAACCATATGATCTCCGCGGATGTCAAGGATATGCCGGAGTTCTTCCATCAGCCGAAGTTTGACGGCAACAGCATGATGTGCAAGAAGCTGAACATGCTTCCCATCGAGTGTATTGTGCGCGGATATATCACCGGAAGCGGCTGGGTCAGCTATCAGAAGGATGGTACCGTCTGCGGAATCAGGCTTCCGGAAGGACTGAAAGAATCGGACAAGCTGCCGGAACCGATCTACACACCTTCTACGAAGGCTGAGATTGGCGACCATGATGAAAATATCTCTTATGAGCAAAGCATCGCTCATCTGGAAAAGTATTTTCCGGGTAAGGGCGAAGAGTATGCTGCAAAGCTCCGCGACTGCACGATCGCTCTTTATAAGAAGTGCGCGGATTACGCCCTGAGCCGCGGCATTATCATTGCCGACACCAAGTTTGAGTTTGGTCTGGACGAGAACGGCAATATCGTCATCGGTGACGAGATGCTGACTCCGGATAGCTCCCGCTTCTGGCCGGCTGACGGTTATGAGCCGGGTCACGGACAGCCGTCCTTCGACAAGCAGTTTGCCCGCGACTGGCTGAAGGCAAATCCGGATAACAACTGGACGCTGCCTGAGGATATCGTGGAGAAGACCATCGGTAAGTATCTGCAGGCCTATGAGCTGCTGACCGGAAAGCCGTTGGAGTAATTCATACCCAGCACCCATAGACATTTTAAAGGGTACCGACAAACTCCATCGGAGTTTATCGGTACCCTTTGTCAAATCATTTATTTTGCATTCTCTGTCTTCGCAGCTTTCTTTTTCTTAAGGAAGTAGCGAACCAGTACCAGAATCGCGATCAGTGCGATCACGACACCGCAGCCTACATTGACTTTCAGGAAGAGCTTATCCATATTGGACATGCCGCCTACCGGATTGCCGTCTGCATAATAGCCGCTGTTTACGATCGTATACATGATATTCTTGCTGGAAGTACGAAGCGCCTTTGTCACAGTCGCACTCTCAATCGGGAACTGTGTGGAAGAAGCACTGCCGTATCCGAGCATCAGATCGTTGCCGTTTCTTACTGCATGGTCAGAGATCATGTAACCATAAGAGCCTGCATAGTCTGTGATCACCATGCCCTTGAAGCCCCACTCCCCGCGAAGTACGGTCTGAAGCAGATCGTTGTTTGCGCAGGACGGCTTGGTTCCAATCCAGTTGTAGGAGGACATTACCGCCTGAGACACTCCCTTGAAGCCCTTAATACAGATCTCAAACGGCTTCAGATACGTCTCACGGATCGCCTGCTCAGAAGCAAAGGTCATGAGGAAGGCCTCACGGTTTGTCTCCTGATCATTCAGCGCAAGATGCTTAATGTAAGCATATACGCCCTTCTCAGCAGCGCCGTTCACCTGATTCATTGCAAGGTAGCCTGCAAGTACGCCATCCTCTGAGTAGTACTCAAAGTTACGTCCTGCAAATGCGGAACGATGTGTATTCATCGCCGGTCCATACCAGCCGAAGTTCTTCGCATCTGCAAATTCCTGACCCATGGACTGTCCTACCTCGTATGCCAGCTGCTTGCTCCAGCACTGTGCCAGAAGAACCTCTGACGGATAGGAGGTACCGTAAGTCTTGGTAACAAAGTTGTTCAGACCGGCCGGTCCGTCACAATCGGATGTTGCGATCTTGCCGACAGAAGCGACCTCTACCGTCTGCCATCCACCGACATTTACGAGATTTACCATCTCAGCAAAGGTCATCTGATCCAAAAGCGTATCCCACTTTGCATCATCAATATCCACGCCCTTCAGGTCATACAGTGTCAGACCATTCTCCGCGCCGCTTGTCGGCATCTCATCATCCGCATTGTCATAATCTCTCGGATCATAAGAACCGAATGCATTTGCCGTTACTGCTGCACGCAGCTCATCGGAAAGATTGTACGCTTCCTTCGCCGGAGCAGAGATTGCTTCCATATAATTTGCGAACTTGTCCTTACGGGACAACTGTACAAAGTCACCACGGGAATATTCCTCAAACTGGTTGGTTGCCGCAATCTTATCTGTAGAACGTCCTTCTGTGCTGTAGTCAATATCGTCATCGACCTCAAAAGCTTCCTCGGCAATGACGGTATGAGAATCAGAGCGAACAGAAATTACATATTCGCCTGCCTCCAGAATATATCCGCCGCCCTGAAGCTTCAGTCCCTCAGAATCATAGGAAGCCATATCTTCCTTCGCAAGCTCAAAGGAAACTGTCTCGGATTCACCCGGCTTGATCTCTCCGGTCTTCTCAAACTGGATCAGATTCACAGCAGCCTTCTCAATCCCGCCATTCGTGTAAGGCGGTGTAAAGTAAACCTCTACGACATCCTTACCTGCAACATCGCCGGTGTTGGTCACCTTCACATCAAAGCTAACGGTATCTCCATTGTCCTTAAAGTTTTCCATGGACTTCTCGAAGGTCGTATAGCTCAGACCGTAGCCAAACGGATACTGTACATAATTTTCATACTTCATCAGACCATCTACTGCTGCGGTCTCAAAGAACTTATAGCCTACATAGATACCCTCTACATAATTTACAAAAGCGATATTTCCCTCGTATGCGCCGTCTGCCGCAGCAAACTTCTGCTTCAGATCATCGGCATTCATGTAAGAGAAGTTACCTACATTGTAGTAGTACGGAGTTCTGGTCAGATCCTTTACGTAAGTATCTGCCGTCTTACCGGACGGATTCACAGAACCGTTCAGGATCTCGCCCAGCGCCGCAAATCCGGTCTGACCTGCACCCGGTGCCAGAAGTACCGCGCCGATCTGCTCATACTCATCTACCCAGCCAAGCTCCATCGTGTTGTTTGCGTTGATCACAACGATAACGTTGTCAAACTCAGAGCAGACCTTCTCAACCATCTGCTCCTCGGTAACAGACAGCTCAAGGTAGGACTCGCCTTCCTCAAAATCATCATAGTTACCATTGTTGGTATAATGTGCATTCATATAACGCCAGTTTGCCGGCGCTGCGGAAACCTGAAGACCCGGATTATAAGTACCATGTATCACGGCATTCATGTCCTTCGGAAGATCCGCACCCTCACCGCCGGAACGACCGATCACGATCACTGCGGTATCGGAGAAATCCTTTGCCTCATTCATCAGATCATCGGTATAGCTGTCTACGGTCGGCTCCGGAAGTGTCCAGTCCTGTGCCTGCATGGAAATCGTCGGACGTTCCTGTGCATAGTCTGTATACAGCTTCGTGAGCGTCTCATTCGTTGCAAAGCCCGCATCCTGCAGAGATTTCAGAATGCCGACAGAGTCGCCGGTATGAGAACCTGCGGAACCTGTACCGCCAAAGATCGGTTTTACGGAATCCCAACCGAATACGTTCAAGCTCTTTTTCTCCTCCGTCAGCGGAAGAAGTCCGTTGTTCTTCACCAGAACGATACCTTCCTCACCGATCCTCTTGATGATATCCTCACTCTGCTTCACAGTCTCTTCTGTGAGATCCGCCTTGGATGCGTTCAGAAAACCGGAAACATTGGCATACATCGGTCCGTAGCAGATCGAGTTCACCATTACCAGAATCGCTACAAAAAACGCCATCACTGCTTCCCAGCGAATTACATGACGGAAACCTTTTTTTGCCCAGTGAGCTGCGATCAGGATCACGATCAGCGCCACGATAGCCACCAGAATTCCTGTAATGTAACCCTGTAACTGTGTGAGATAGGAAAGTAAGTCTGCCTCACTGACTCCGAGACTCGTCACAAACGGGCCAAGAAGTCCTGCTAAGAAATTAACCATTTTTTCTCCTCCTTTTATTTTCACGATACCGCACTTTTCCCACAACGATCCCGTGATTTTGGAAAAATCTTATCATATATTTATTCCCCGAAATTCCTTTTTTCATGAATTGTTGCTTTTTTGCACGAACTGCAAAAGCTGTTGCATAACATATACTTTTTTCAAACTATATATTTCAAAAACAAAGGCATCAATATATACTTTTTTCACAAAGAAATGAATTGGATTCAGAATAAATTCAATAAAATGCTTGAAAGCATCAAACATTTTTGTTAACATTATAACGAAGCACTAAATTTATTATCATAAGGAAAGGAGATATTAATGAGAAACAAAACACTTCAGGCATTACTTGGTATTATGGCACTCTCCATGACATCCGGTATGATTGTTTCCGCAGAAGAAGCTGTTGGCAACGCAGACGGTTTCGGCGGAAAGGTTACTGTCACGATCACAAAAGATGGTGACACTATCACGGATGTAGCGATCGATGCTCCAGATGAAACACCGGAAATCGGAGGCGCAGCTGTAGACGAGCTCGTTGAACAGATTCTCAGTGCGCAGAGCGCTGAGATCGATGGCGTTGCAGGTGCAAGCATTACATCAGGCGCAGTAAAAGAAGCTGCCGCAAAAGCGCTTGCCGATGGAACAGAGGAAAAAGCAGAAGCAGCAGGAGAACTCAGCTTCACACCCGGCGCATATACAGGTGTTGGTGAGGGCTACAATGGACCGGTTTCCATCGTTGTTACCTTTACAGATTCAGCAATCGAAAATATTGAGGTTATAGAAAGCAATGAAACAGCTCATGTCGGGACTCCGGCATTTGATATCATGTTTGAAGATATGATCGAAGCAAATGGTTCCGGTGTTGACTCTGTTTCCGGCGCAACCTTTACATCCAGAGCTGTGAAAGCAGCTGTAAATGATGCAGCTGAACAGGCCGGTGCAACTGACATGGATACCTTTAAAGATAATACAGTAGTTCATGAAGCACAGGCAGATATCGAAGAGACCGTTGATGTTGTCGTTGTTGGTGCAGGTGGTGCCGGTATGGGTGCTGCAGCGCAGGCAGCAATGAACGGAGAATCTGTTCTTGTGGTGGAGGAAAATGCTGAAATCGGTGGCAACACACTTGTTTCAGGTGGTCAGTTCCAAGCTACGATGCCATATCTTGTATGGGATGCAGCTGATCCTGATGCTACTCAGGCCGTTTGGGATTACGATGGACAGACCTACGACAAGGTTATGTCTACGCAGGGTAATATCGATGTTTTGAAAAAAATCGCTGATTGGTCTGAAGAAGAATTCAATGGTGACTATTTTATCGACCATGAATATGTTGCGGGAGAAATTGACGAACTCAGCAAGCAGGGTGTTCACGGAGAATATCTTCCGGTACTGCAGGAGCTTAAGGCTGAAATCAAAGAATATCTTGAATGGGCACAGCCAAAGCTCGATGCAGGTATTCCGGAGAATGAAATCACACTGTTTTCTACAGACAATCTTCATATTTTCCAGACATACTATGGTGGACTTCGTCAGAGTGCTGATAAGTCAGAATGGATCTATGGTGATGTTGCGTTGGTAACACAGTTTGTAAAAGGAGGCTATGATCTGAAGATTTGGCTGGAAGATCAGGGCGCTAAGTTCGCAGACGGCGATGCTCTTATCCTCATTGGTGCTCTCTGGTACAGAGAAAATCGTCAGCTTGGTGCTGATATCGATGGTGATGGTGAAATGGAAGAAAGCGGAAACTGGGGCGCATATTTTGCTCCGACATTAAACACACTGCTTCATACTTCTGAGACTGCTGCTGACAATAAGATCATGACTCGTACAAAAGCTGAAAATCTCATTGTAGAAGATGGTAAGGTTACCGGTATTGTCGGAACCATGTATGATGGAACAAAAGTAACTGTTCATGCTAACAAGGGTGTCATTCTTGCAACCGGTGGTTATGCAGCAAATATCCAGATGGTTCAGGATACGAATGCTTACTGGGATCCGAGCTACATTACAGATGCAACAAAGACAACAAACCGTTCTTCTCTTGTAGGTGATGGTATCGTGATGGGTGAAGAAGCCGGCGCAGCAACAATCGGTACCGGTTGGGCACAGATGATGCCGATCTCTTGGATCGATAATGGTAATCTTGCATTTGGTGGCGGACAGTATGCTGCCTACATCAACCCGACGACAGGGAAACGTTTTGTTAATGAATCCGCTGAGCGTGATGTTCTTTCTCTTGGCGAATTCCAGAATGGTGTTGAAGTAAACGGAGCACAGGGCGTATTCCTTGAGTTCTCTAATGGTGATGTTCCGATTGGAAGACCGTATCCATATGATGATTATTCTTCAGGTACACCGGTCGCAAGCCACAATCAGGTTGATGGCAGAGTATACTTTGTAAGCAGTCAGGAGGAGCTTCAGAGCGTTCTTGATGAATTTGGAATGGAAGCAGATCCCGCAACAATCTATGAGACGATCGAAGCGTATGACCGTGCAATCATGGCAGGCGAACAGCCGGAAATTGCAAAAGCACAGGCATCTAATCTGATCGGTCATGCAGAACTTGATGATACAGATAACTATGATCCTGAAACCTATACATTAGATGGCGTTCTTCTTCGTATTCGCATCATGGCACCATCCACACATCATACAATGGGCGGTCTCTCTGTTGATACAGAACGTCATGTACTTGATGCTGATGGCAACATCATCGAAGGTCTCTACGCAGCAGGTGAAGTAACCGGCGGCATCCATGGCGGTAACCGACTTGGTGGAAATGCAATTGTTGAAATCTTTGTTTCCGGCAGAACAGCAGCAAACACGATTACAGCAGACAATCCATAAACAGCAATTTTAAATAACTGTTTTTAAGGACAAAATCAGCGGGGGATTCATTCGAGCTTTCGAATGAATCCCCCGCTTTATTAACGAACTATCATTTCTTATGCTGCTGTCTCAGACTCGGTCTCAGCTGCCTCTGTGGTAGCTTCCTCCGTGGTCTCTTCCTCAGATGCTGCTTCTGTAGTAGCCTCCTCGGTAGTCTCCTCCTCAGATACTGCCTCTGTGGTAGCCTCCTCAGTCTCAGCCTCCTCTGCTGCGTCTGCAACTGCTACGCCGTTCTTCTCTGCATATGCTACATAGTCGAAGTTTGTAACCTTAGCCAGCGGCGCTGCACTGTACTTCTCCACGCGCTCGTCGTTGATCACACTAGCCCAGTTCAGACCGAATGCGAAGTCATAGGTGTTGCCATCAGCGTCAACATAGCACTCCATGTCACGCGGAACGTCTGTCATCTGTGCCTCTACTGCCTCCATATCCTTCGGCTGCTGGAAAATCAACAGACCGTTCGGATCGGTATTGCCAAGGACGATATCTGCTACTGCATCTTCCATCTTGTTGTTGTAGGTTACGAGAATAACGTCAGCCAGCGGCTCAACCTCGCTCCAAACCATACCGCGCTCCATCTTCATGGATACGATCACCGGAATGTCATCGCCTGCTGCCTCTGCTGCATACTCAAGAGCCTCAAGATCGCCGTAGTTTGCTGCTGCCGGAGCGGTCTGTCCCTTATAGGAACGATTCTCCTTAGAGCCATCCTCCAGAGTCTTTCCTGCAAGAGAGGTCTCCGGAGCAGTTTCTGCTTTGTACTCACCGTACTGCAGGGATACCGGATACCAAGCCTGCTCTACGCCCTCTGCCGGCTCTGTATTGCCCCAAAGCGCGCCTGTTGCCAGTGCCTCATAGGACATGCTGTAAGCGTTATCCATACCAACCAAAACATAATCGCACTCAGCGATCTCCTCTGCGGTTGCACGAGTCAGATCATCCTTGGTGTAAGCCTTGTTGCCGTCAGCGTCTTCCTCACCTGTCGGATCGCCAAGGGTATCCGTCACTACATTGAAATACTGACCAAGCTTGTCAAGATCCATGCCCGGTGTCCATGACGGTGTTCCCTCGGAAATACCGCTCATCCATGATACGCTGAAGCCTGTGTTGTATACATACGGAACATATACAGTCGGCTTGTCGTTACCGTTGCCGCCCTCTTTGATGGTGCCGTCGTTCTTAATCATGACTACGGACTGCTTCTGAGTCTCAACACCATAATTCATAGCGTCATCACCGTTTACGATCTCACCTGCTGCTGCAGAATCGCTGTACGGCTCCTCGAACATCTCAAGGTTCATCATTACCTCAAAGAAGTTTCCGGCTGCATGGCCAACGATCTCGTCAGCCTTTTCCTGACCGTCCTTCTCAACAAGTACGTTGTATGCTGCAATCGCATTCTCTACGTTGCCGTAACCGCCGAGGAGGTTCGCGCCAGCTTCCCATCCTGCTGCTACACGCTCCGGCTCCTGCATGCTCTCTGCGCCCCAGACACCTGCGAACTGGAATACGCCCCAGTCAGTGATCTTCAGGCTATCATAGCCGAACTCGTCCAGCATACCGTTCAGATACGGATTGTAAACACCTGCCCACTCGCCGCCGATCGGGTTACCCTCGGAATCCACGTCGATTGCATACTGTGTCATGATACCTGAGGAACCTGTCTTGCCCGGCAGATTGAATACGCCGTCGAAGTAGGTGATCAGGTGTGCTTCCAGATTGTTGGTCGGGAAGATTGCATAACGTCCGCCATTTGCATGGTCGTCACGTCCGCCTTCGGTTGCGCCTGCGCCAGCAAAGTGCTTCGTAAAGCAGAATACAGACTCATTGCCCCATCCAATGTCCTCACCGTTCTCATCATAGGTGGACTGCATAGCATTTACGTATGCTGTCGCAATATCCAGAGTAAGCTGCGGATCCTCACCGTAGGTACCGCCTGCACGGCTCATCATCGGAGAAGCGATGTCAACCTGCGGCCCGAGCAGTGCGCTTACACCTGCTGCACGATATTCCTTTGCGGTGGTCTCGCCGATCTTAGCTGCCAGCTCTGTATCCATGGTAGATCCAAGTGCCACAGTCTCAACCAGTCCGGAAATGCTGGACGGGTCGATGGAGATCATAGCCGGAACACCGTAGAAGCAGCTCTCAGCAACCTCCTGAATATGGTTGGTCCACTGTGCGTGAGCCTCGCCGCCCTGTCCGATGCTTCTGGTAACGCCTCCGCGTCCACCCTGCATCAGATAAGTATAAGAACCGTCATCCTCTGCCAGCGGCTCTGTAGTGAAGCTTCCCCAACCGCCATGTGTCAGGATCGCTGCCATTTCTTCGCCCTTCATCTGGCTTACCAGATCCTCAACACGCTCTTCTGTAGACTTTCTCCAGTCCTCATACACGTCCAGCTTGCCGTTCTGGTTCATATCCTTGAATGCATAACCGTCTTCCTCGATGATCTTCACACCGGAGGTCTGAGAAAGTCCGAGAGTATCTCCGTCCTCATTCTCGATCTTGATCCAGTTGTCATCTGTAACGGTAACCGTATATTTCGCATCTGCGCTCGGCTCCGGAACGTAATTCTCCTCAACAGCCTCGGTCTCTGTCTCTGTTACTGCCTCGGTAGCTTTCTCTGTCTCCTGAGCATCTGCTGCCTGTGCATACGGGTCATCCTCGTTTGCATCTGCTGCCTGTGCATACGGATCATCGGTATTCGCGTCTGCTGCCTGCGCATACGGATCATCGGTGTTCGCATCTGCTGCAGCTGCGTACGGATCAGCTTCCTCAGCCGCCTCAGTGGTAGCTGCCTCTGTAGTAACTGCCTCTGTCTCAGTCTCGGTTGCCGCCTCAGTGGTAGCCTCCTCTGTCTCAGCCTCGGTCGTTGCTGCCTCGGTTGCTGCCTCAGTGGTCGGTGCCTCTGTCTCCTTCGGAGTGGAACCGCTGCAGGCCGTCAGGCTCAGTGCAATCGTCGGAACCAACAAAAGAGATAACAACTGTTTTCTTCTCTGCTTCAAAGTTTTCTCCTCCTTTTTTCGCTGAAAGAAATGATGGGTTAGATTCCTTTCTGCCATTTTGTCTGACTTTCGTGAAAAATATACACGAGATATTTTCTCCACTTTGTCTTAACAATGCTAAGAATATAGCATAGAATTTAGCAGGCCAAAGTATTCTTTCATAAACTGTTGTTTTTTTGCATGAATTGTTGACATCATTTTTACATTATTTTCATTTTTTAGATATGATGCACAATAAATATATCTACTTTTTGTGCATTTCATCTTCCGTCTTTCCTGAAACATGTTCCCCGGGCTGCTCCTTCATCTCCTGATGAATCTCCCAGTGGATCAGGAAGGTCAGGGCAGCACGAAGGCAGATAATTCCCGCCACAATGGCGATCTCCGCCCACTCCCGTACAATGACGGTTCGCAGGATCTCGCTTCCCAGCTTGAACTCCAGTCCCATAGCTAGCCCTTTCGCCAGATAGATCCTTGTATCTGCCTCCCGACGTACATATTTATAGAAGCTGACCAGACATGTCAGAATAATGATCCCGACTCCGATATATTCAAAAATCAGGATACCACTCTCCACAAGATAATCAAGCACCTGCTCAAAGAAACCCAAAACTCCCGGCACACCGTTCCTCCTTTCTCCAAATTGATACTTTTATTCAAACAGACTTTATACGCGTTGTCAACGATATCTCTGTTTTTCAGGTAGCCAAAATGCAAATGTGCCGGAACACTCACGCTCCGGCACATTTCATCTGTATTTATTTATGTTCTGTATTCGGAAAGATGATCTTATTCACAAAGAAGAAAATGATCATGGAAACTCCGCCGTTGAGCACGGTGGTTCCGATATTGTAGATAAAGTCCGGTACAAACTGTCCGGCTACCGCCACCCAGACGCAGTTGATGGAATTCACAATACATGTGATGGCAATAAAAGCCAATACATACCAGCCGATCTGTTTTCCCAAATGACCCTTGCTTCGGAAAACAACGTTCTTCTGAATCGGGAAGTTGATGCACTCACCCACAATCATGGCTACCATATATGCGCAGAAATATGGCAATCCTCCATGGGCAACGTCATATCCGATGATATTCCATTCAAAGGTCTCGCCCAGCAAAGTCACCGTCTTGGCCGGCCATCCGAAGGATACCATCGGAAGGCTCTGAAATGCCTTCGGCAAAAACTGCAGTAACAGATATTTTAATACCGTGATCAGATTGCTGACGATGACGAACAGTCCGCCCTCTCTTATCCACTCTGCAAGACCCGGATGTTTTTCTACAAATCCGGACCATGCTTTTTTGATTCCTGTCATTTCAAACTCCTCCATTCCCTTTTATGCGTCATTCTCACTTGATAAGCGTTTTTCATATGCCTTATTGGCTCTGGAATTTTCAAAGAAACCACCGATGATCTTACCCATTCCCCTGAAGAAATGTCCATTCACCACTTCCACCATTCCTTTCACCATATGCATGCTCACGGCACCGCCGGTCATCTTGGCAATCCCTCGAAACGGCATGTTATAGATAAACAGAATGTTCAGATCCGGCTTGCCCTTCGCCTCGCTCTTTTTCTTTATATTTGTAAGAATGCGATAAATCAGACGTGCCAGACCGCTCTTTGCGTAATACATCTGACAGATCGCGTCATTCTCCGTAAGCTCTCCGCTCCATTTACCGTTCGGAATCGGGTGACCAAGCAGCTCTGTGAATTCCTCATCATCAACCTGCTGGATCAAACCGCTGTAATACGTCGGCATCTTTTTCATATCATACGGAAGCGGCGCGTCGGTTCCCTGCACCTGCACATTGCCCTTCAGACGAATATCTGCCACACAGGCGCCCACCATGATCTTATAGAGCCCCGGCTCTACCTCCCAGTCGTTCGTCTTCACATTCCAGTAGCGGAAGGTCTTATCATCAAACGGAATGTGTACCTCACAGCTCTCCCCGGCCTTCAGAAATACCTTCTTAAAGCCCTTCAGCTCCTTCTCCGGACGGAATACCTTCGCGTCCGGAAGAGATACATACATCTGCACCACCTCGGCACCATCGCGCAGACCGGTATTTTTCAGAGTAAACACGATACCATCTTTTTCCGCTCTGAGATCTGAGTACTCAAAGGAGGTATAGGACAGACCGTAACCGAACGGATACTGCACACGGATTTTCCCGGTATCATAGTAACGATACCCCACAAAAAGACTCTCACGATATTCGGAATTACGCTCTGTACTCGGGAAATTGCGGAATGCCGGAGTATCCTCATAGCGCACCGGATAGGTCTCGTTCAGACGTCCGGAAGGATTCACCTTACCGGTCAGAATATCGAGCATCGCGCCTGCACCTGCCTGTCCGTTCAGATATCCGTGCAGGATCGCCTTGCAGCAATACTGCCATGGCATCTCGATGGCAGAGCCCGCGCTGAGCACGCCCACAATATTCGGATTGATCTGCGCAATCGCCTCCAGAAGCTCGATCTGATTCTGCGGGATACGCATATGGGTACGATCCAGTCCCTCAGACTCACTCAGCTCGTCCAGACCAAAGCAATAAATAACGATGTCCGCCATGCCCGCCAGATCCAGCGCTGCCTTTTTCAGCACCGCATCCTCCTTACCGTCTCTCTGATATCCGCGGTTGATACCGATCACCTGCAGATCATATTCACCCACCAGCTTCTCCATAGCGTCAACCTTTGTCGCATTTACCATGGAGGAGCCTGCTCCCTGATATCTCGGCTCTACAGCAAAATCACCGATCAGCGCCACTCTGCTCTTCGGCTTCAGCGGCAGAATATTATCCGTATTCTTCAAAAGCACTGCGCTCTCCTGTGCCGCCCTTCTCGCCAGCTCATGATGTGCCTTCGCGTCAAAGCCCGCCGGCTTGTTCATCGCATTCTGCGCAAGTACAAGCACCACATCCAGCAGATCATCCACCGCCTCGTCCAGCTCCGCCATGGTCAGTCTGCCCTCTTCGACAGATTTACAGATCTCACGGGCGGAATCCAGCCCCGGCGCGGGCATCTCCAGATTGGAGCCTGCTGCCACACCCAGCGTATGATCGTTGGATGCGCCCCAGTCTGTAATCACGATGCCGTCAAAGCCCCATTCTTTACGGAGAATTTCCTGCAGAAGATGCTTACTCTCATTGGCATAAACACCATTGACCTCATTATAGCTGGACATGATCGTCTTCGCGTTTGCCTCTTTTACGGCTATCTCAAATCCGGTCAGATAGATCTCGCGAAGAGTACGCTCATCTATCACAGAATTCATCGCCATACGGCGAAGCTCCTGACTGTTTACCGCAAAATGCTTCGGACACGCATAGACGCCCTGACTCTGGATTCCCTTCACATAGGCTGCCGCCATCTTACCTGCCAGATACGGATCCTCTGCGAAGTATTCAAAATTACGTCCGCACAGCGGACTTCTCTTAATATTCAATCCCGGACCGAGAAGTACATTCACGCCCTGTACCGCCGCTTCCTCGCCCAGCGCAGCGCCGACCTCTTCTCCCAGCTTCTCATCCCAGCTGTTCGCCATGGTCGCTGCCGTCGGGAAGCAGGTAGCCGGCAAAGATGCGTTCAATCCCAGATGGTCTCCGGCTCCCGCCTGTCTGCGGATACCGTGAGGGCCATCCGAACATACGATGGACGGAATGCCCAGACGTGCAATATCTCTGCTCTCCCACACCGATTTTCCGCTGAGGATGGCTGCCTTCTCTTCCAGTGTCATTTTGGATAACAAATCCTGATGTTTCACTTTGCGTCCTCCCTTATATATAGTAGTTTCTCTTTTCTGAGTATTATTTTCATAGTTTTCTTATAAGATACTAACAGAATTTTCTTGTACCTACGCAAAATTGCATAAATTGCTTTATTTTCGCATGAACTGCCCGGAAAGCAAAAAGCCCGGGACCGTATCATCATACGGTCTCGGACATATGCTGCATCGGTATCAATATTTTCAGATTAAACCACTGATCCTGTGTACTCAGATCCACCGCTCCTCCGTACTTCTGCACCGTATAACGAATACTCTTCAGTCCATATCCGTGGAATCTGGAATCCTCCTTGGTCGTGGCAGGCAGATCTGTGCCGAGCTCCACCGTACCCTCATAATAGTTTTCAAAACGGATAATCAGAAAATTCTTCTGAGAAAACGCCGATACATGAATCAGACGTTTCTGTTTATCGCCTATCTTCAGCACGCACTCTATCGCATTATCCAGCGCATTACCAAAAATGGAACAGATATCCATGGTGTTCATGAAATCAAACAAGGCGCCGTCCACCACATTTGTCATGGTGATCCCATGCTTTTTGCAATATAGTCCCTTGGTGGCGAGCAGCACATCCAGTACCTTATTTCCCGTCTTGTTCTGGGACTCATAATCCTGCAGCTCCACTTCCATCTGATCCAGATATGCATTGCGCTTCTGATCATCCTCCTCCGCACGCAGCGCGATGATGTGGTGCTTGAGGTCATGATACTTATAATTGATGACCTCCATGGCTTCTCTGGACTGGCGATACTGTACATACTGGTTGTGCAGTATACTCTGCACGCTCTCCAGCTCACGGCGCACCCGCATATCCGCCCGGCGCACATGGTAAGCGTACATGATGGCGACACCTCCCAGATCTACCAGCGTTCTCACATTAAAAATCTCCTCCGCATAGCTTCCCCCGAAGATCGTCCCACCGGAAACAAAGCCCATATTACTCATACTGAACACCGCGACTCCGATAATAATATAAGAAAGCAATTCTCCATTGGTGACGTTCAGCGCTTCCTCACCCTCACGGTATCGCCCGTATAGGCGTAAGCCCAGAGTAAACACTACTGTATAGGTACCTGCCAGCACCAGCATATGGCATACGATGCTGTCCGCCTTCAGATATCTTGAGGCATAGCAATCGATCTGCCACTCCAGCGATGCCGCAAATTCTGCCAGAACGAACGCTCTCGCACAATAATATGCCGCGTCCTTCCAATTCACCTCAGCTCCAACATAGATAAATGCGTACATGATCCCAAGCGCGACCATCATACAGAGAATCCATAGAACATTCTGCAGACCCGGAGTCAGTACGAGAAATGCAGCCAGCAAAGCCAGCACCCCCACCGATAAAGCCCTGTTTTTTTTGATCTCCAGCCTCGGCTTCACCTCCATCAGACAGATCACGCAAGCCAGCCACTCCGCCAATGCCGTATAAATGCGTGGAATGTCCGGCAGCATTTTCATCTCTATCATTTCATCTCTCCCCAATATTTCGTAAGATCCTGCATAAATGCATTCTGGCGCGGACGGCTCAGCTGCAGCTTCTGTCCCTTTATCTGCGCGCACTTATCCTGTATTCCATCCACATGCTCCAGATTGATAAGATAGCATTTATTTCCTCTGGAAAAGCTGTAATCTCCCAGCTCCTCCTCCGCAGACTTCATAGTTCCCGGCGCAATATAATCTCCGTTTCCCGTGTGATAGATCAGATTATGTCCCTGACTCTCTACATAATAGATGTCCGCAGTCTCCAGACGCAGGATCCCGCCCTTCACCGGAATGGTAATAAAGCTGCTGGTTCTCTTCTTCAATCTGGCAATGGCGCGTCCCAGACGCTCACAGAATGCGAAATACGACACCGGCTTCAGAATATAATCCAGCGCGTCCACCTCATACCCCCGGATCGCATACTGTGTCATATTGGTAATAAAAATGATGATCACCTGAGAATCTACCTTGCGGATCTCCTCTGCCGCCGTCATTCCGTCCACAAACTTCATCTGAATATCCATCAGGATAATGTCAAACTGCGCTTTATATTTTGATGTGATGGCATCGCCGTCACGATATACCGTAACACTGATCTCTTCGCCCTGCGTCTTCTGGTATTCCTGCAGGTATTCTGTCAATTGATTGACATAGAGATCTTCATCTTCCACTATCGCTATTCTGATCATAGCTCCACCTCTGTTTCATGCAATATCCAAAATCAGATCGCATTTCTTTCTATTATATATAGAATCTGTATTTCCCGCAACCGAAAACACAATTGCACTTTCGTCTTAGCGGCGGTATACTGTCCTTAAATATAAATACGCTTACATTACCTATCACTGCACCAGCTATGTTTTCACAACATTTATCAGAAACAGCAAGGAGGTTCCCATGACTATTCAGGAAAAAGCCGCACAAATGAAACTCGACAGTCCTAAGCTGGCCGCCACGCCTGCCAAAGTACGCGATCATGCTCTGGAGCTGATCGCACAGGCGCTGCTCTCGCACAAGAACGAGATTCTGGGCGCCAACGCCCGGGATCTACAGACTGCTGAGCAGGATGGCGTTTCCGCTCAGGTGATGAAGCGGCTGCGATTTGATGAGCATAAGTTAACTGACGTGATCCGGGGGATTCATGATCTGATCGCCCTGCCGGATCCTCTGGCCAGAATTCAGTTAAAACGCGAGCTGGATTCTGATCTGCTTCTGGAGCGTGTGAGCTGTCCTATCGGTGTCATCGGCGTCATCTTTGAGGCTCGTCCGGATGCTCTGGTGCAGATCGCATCGCTGTGCCTGAAGAGCGGCAATTGTGTCATTCTGAAAGGCGGAAGCGAGACCATGCACACCAACCGCTGTCTCTTTGCGCTGATTCATCAGGCTGCTGTCAAAGGCGGGCTTCCCGAGAGCTGTATGTTTCAGGCAGAGGCACGCAGCGAGATCAACGAGCTGCTCTCCTGCCACGAGTCCGTTGATCTGCTGATCCCGCGGGGCTCTAATGCCTTTGTACGCTATATCATGGAGCACAGTCAGATCCCTGTCATGGGACATTCCGACGGCATCTGCCACATTTATGTGGACAAAGACGCTGATATTGCCAAAGCGATCCCCGTGATCGTGGATGCCAAATCACAGTATACCGCAGCCTGCAATGCTGCGGAGACGCTTCTGATCCACCGGGATATCGCGGATGCCCTGCTTCCGCCTCTGTATCAGGCGCTGCGTGATGCGAAGGTCGAGGTGCGCGGCACGCAGGAGATTCGCAGGCTGATCGACTGCCTGCCTGCAAAGGAGGAGGATTTCTCCACAGAATATCTGGATCTTATCATTTCCATAAAGCTTGTGGACAGCATCGAGGAAGCGATCGATCACATCAACCGCTACGGTTCCCATCATACGGACGCCATTTTGACAGAAAATGCGGATGCTGCCGAACAGTTCATGCGCTATGTGGATTCCGCAGGGGTGTATCAGAATTGCTCCACCCGCTTTGCAGACGGCTTTCGCTACGGCTTCGGCGCCGAGGTCGGCATCAGCACCGGCAAGCTGCATGCCAGAGGGCCGGTAGGGCTGGAGGGACTATGCACCTACAAGTACCAGCTTTTCGGCAACGGCAATATCGTAGGCGATTATGCGAGTGGCATACGACAGTTTCATTTTCAGGACCTTGATGTTGAATAAGCAATTGAAAATCTTTTTTTAATATGATAAAGTAGAAAAAGCAAAAAACGAGGAGGTCACAAAATGCCAAAAAGAAACGACATTTCCAAAGTTCTCATTATCGGTTCCGGTCCGATCATCATCGGACAGGCCTGTGAGTTTGACTATTCCGGTACTCAGGCCTGCAAGGCTCTGAAGAAGCTCGGATACGAGATCGTACTGGTAAATTCTAATCCGGCAACCATCATGACGGATCCGGAGACTGCAGATGTCACTTATATTGAGCCGCTGAATGTCAGCCGTATGGAGCAGATCATCGCCAAAGAGCGTCCGGACGCCTTACTTCCGAATCTTGGCGGTCAATCCGGTCTGAATCTTTGTGCCGAGCTGGCAAAAGAAGGTATTCTGGACAAATACAATGTGAAGGTTATCGGCGTTCAGGTCGATGCCATCGAGCGCGGTGAGGATCGTATCGAGTTTAAGAATACGATGAACGAGCTTGGCATTGAGATGGCGCGCAGCGAAGTTGCCTACACGGTAGAGGATGCACTTCGTATCGCGAATTCTCTCGGTTATCCGGTCGTACTTCGCCCGGCTTACACCATGGGCGGCGCCGGCGGCGGACTCGTTTATAATAAGGAAGAATTAAAGGTCGTCTGCGAGCGCGGTCTTCAGGCCAGTCTTGTCGGTCAGGTACTCGTAGAGGAATCTATCTTAGGCTGGGAAGAGCTGGAGCTGGAGGTTGTCCGTGATGCAGACGGCAATATGATCACGGTATGCTTTATCGAGAACATCGATCCTCTCGGCGTACATACCGGCGACTCCTTCTGTAGCGCTCCGATGCTCACGATCTCCGAGGAGACCCAGAAGCGTCTGCAGGAGCAGGCCTACAAGATCGTTGAATCCGTACAGGTTATCGGTGGAACGAATGTCCAGTTCGCTCACGATCCTGTCTCCGATCGTATCATCGTCATTGAGATCAATCCGAGAACATCCCGTTCCTCCGCGCTGGCTTCCAAGGCTACCGGTTTCCCGATCGCATTTGTGAGCGCTCTGCTGGCATGCGGACTGACTCTGAAGGATATCGAGTGCGGTAAATACGGTACTCTGGATAAGTATGTTCCGGACGGCGACTATGTAGTAATCAAATTCGCACGCTGGGCCTTTGAAAAGTTCAAGGGCGTCGAGGACAAGCTCGGCACACAGATGCGCGCGGTCGGTGAGGTCATGAGTATCGGTAAGACCTATAAGGAGGCCTTTCAGAAGGCTATCCGCAGTCTGGAGACCGGTCGCTATGGACTCGGCCACATCGCAAAATACGAGGCTATGACAAAGGAACAGCTTCTGAAGCTGTTGGTCACTCCCTCCAGTGATCGTCATTTCATTATGTATGAAGCGCTGCGCAAGGGTGCCGATATTCAGGCTCTCTATGACATCACCAAGATCAAGACGTGGTTTATTCAGCAGATGAAAGAGCTGGTTGAAGAGGAGAATGCTCTGCTGGCCTTCAAGGGAGCCTTACCCTCCGACGAGCTTCTGACCGCGGCAAAGAAGGATGGCTTCTCTGACAAATATCTCAGTCAGATCCTTGAGATCTCGGAGGATGAGGTACGGAATCATCGTCAGCAGCTCGGTGTGGAGGAAGCATGGGAGGGTGTCCATGTCAGCGGCACCAAGGATAACGCATACTACTACTCTACCTACAATGCTGCGGACAAGAATCCGGTAACCGACAAGCCGAAGGTCATGATCCTCGGCGGCGGTCCGAACCGTATCGGACAGGGTATCGAGTTTGACTATTGCTGTGTTCACGCTGCTCTTGCCCTGAAGAAGCTCGGCTTTGAAACGATCATCGTCAACTGTAATCCGGAGACCGTTTCCACCGACTATGATACCTCTGATAAGCTGTATTTTGAACCGCTGACGCTCGAAGATGTGCTCAGCATTTATAATAAAGAAAAACCGGTGGGCGTGATCGCTCAGTTCGGCGGTCAGACTCCTCTGAATCTCGCCGCCGATCTTGAAAAGAACGGTGTCCGCATTCTGGGAACCTCCCCATCCGTCATCGATCTGGCAGAGGATCGTGATCTGTTCCGCGCCATGATGGAGAAGCTTGAGATTCCAATGCCGGAATCCGGCATGGCTACTACCGTCGAGGAAGCTCTTGCCATTGCCGCACGGATCGGTTATCCGGTGATGGTTCGCCCGTCCTATGTACTTGGCGGCCGCGGTATGGAGGTCGTCTATGATGATGAGAGCATGATCGGCTATATGAAGGCTGCAGTCGGTGTTACCCCGGATCGTCCGATCCTCATCGACCGCTTCCTCAATCACGCTATGGAGTGCGAGGCCGACGCCATCAGCGATGGTACTCATGCATTTGTACCGGCTGTCATGGAGCATATCGAGCTTGCGGGTGTACACTCCGGCGACTCTGCCTGCATTATCCCGTCCAAGCATATCTCCGCGGAGAATGTAAAGACGATCAAGGAGTATACCAGAAGGATCGCAGAGGAAATGCATGTCAAGGGTCTGATGAATATGCAGTATGCGATCGAAAAAGATAAAGTTTATGTGCTGGAGGCCAACCCACGTGCATCCCGTACCGTTCCGCTGGTTTCCAAGGTCTGCAACATCCGTATGGTGCCGCTTGCCACGGATATCATCACCGCAGATCTGACAGGTCGCCCGTCACCGGTTCCGACCCTGACAGAACAGCATATTCCGTACTACGGTGTAAAGGAAGCCGTCTTCCCGTTTAATATGTTTCAAGAGGTCGATCCGATCCTCGGACCGGAAATGCGTTCTACCGGAGAAGTGCTCGGCTTGTCCGAATCCGCAGGCGAAGCCTTCTTCAAGGCACAGGAGGCTGCTCAGTCCAAGCTGCCGCTTAGCGGTACGGTACTGATCAGTGTAAACCGTAAGGATAAGGCTGAGGTCGTAGAGGTTGCCAAGGGCTTTGACAAGGCCGGCTTCAAGATCCTCGCTACCGGAACTACCTGTGAGCTGATCCGCGAGGCAGGTATCGATGCAGAGCTGGTAAAGAAGCTCTATGAGGGACGACCGAATGTTCTCGACCTGATCACCAATGGTAAGATCGATCTTATCATCAACTCTCCGGTCGGCAAGGACAGCTCCCATGATGACAGCTATCTGCGTAAGGCTGCCATCAAAGAGAAGGTTCCTTACATGACCACCATCGCAGCCGCAAAGGCTACGGTAGAGGGTATCCTGTACGTACAGAAGCACGGCAACGGAGAGGTACATTCTCTGCAGACACTGCATGCGCAGATCAAAGATAAATAATCAAAATCGTTTTAACGAAAAAGGGATAGCTCATCGCTATCCCTTTTTGTTCGTTATTACTCCACTCTTGCAAGAGCTTCCTCATAGTCTCTTGTTCCAACCCATACATCATTGGTATATGGATTTGTCTTTGTCTTACAGCTTCTCTTGATGATCACCGCAAGGCAGATCACATTGGCCGCCAACGCAAGCAGCGCTACGACGCCCTGCGCGGTCGGATTGGCCGTGATTCCAAAATTCTGCATAACCTCCGCAGAAGTATTCACACCGCTGTTATAAACTGAGATCGCCTTGTCATACATATCCAAGGCCGTAATACCGTTCGCAGTTGCTCCTGCATAAACAGACGGCAAAACGGAAAACGTCTTGCTCAGCTGGAACAGCGGGAACACCTGTGCAAACATACACCAGATAGCCAGCGTGTTGGCGCGGTTCTGAATCCATGCGCCTCTGTTCCACAATGCGTTTGCAAATGTCGGAGCCAGAAGAAGCGCAACGCCGCAGTACCATGTGTGTGTCGGCAGATTGGAATATGTATATTCAAAGTTCCAGAGATCATACGCTATGATGAACCAGATCGTCATATCCGGCCATACCATATCCTTCTGATCCTTGGATGTAAATACATTCCACCATGCAGTCATACAGAAAATATTCAGTACGCCTGCCAGCGCATTCACGATGTTCCACCATCCTCCGTAAAGGAATACACCTTCATTGGACGCCCACCATGCGCCTGCAAAATTGCCGGTCACCTTGAACGCATTGATCGCCGATTCCATATCAGAAACTACTGCGATCAAAATATTTGCGGCAACGATGAGCCACGGAAAAGCCTTGAACCAATGCTGCTTGCCGATACCCCATTTGTACTTGATCATCATGAAGCCTACGCATCCGATGTCTGCCGCATACAGCTTAAAGTAATGGAACCATCCATTCATATACTGATACGTCTGGTTGCCGTGTCCACCGAACATTCCAAACTGAATGCCGATAAAATACACTGTCAGGATGATTGGAATGATTACGAAAATTAACATTCCTCCGATTTTGGTTCTTCTTCCGATCTCGTTCATCACGATCAATCCGACGAAGACAAGAACCCAGCCTAACAGCTGTGTGGCAGATGTACTGCCATAGAGTTGAAATAACATACTCCTTCTCCCTCCTGTTTGTTAAATAAATCACCATCCATTCTACCATTGAATATGCTATTTCTCAATAGTTATTTTATCGTACTTCCATCATCGTCAGTATCGGCTCCTCCTCTGACTGATGGAAATATCTGTTGGCATAGTTTCGGGTAAAAGCGGGTGATTTCGGTCATCCGCTTTTTTAGTATAATGATATATGAATATATGTGACGACTCAGTCGCATATGGTAAACAGTTTTTGATTCTATCCCGGAATACTGTTGCGCAGACACAGAGCGCCGAACCCGGTTTTCTTCGAGGGTATATTTTCCCCCGGAAGCTGTCTGGCTCCCCGCAAAAGATAGGCCTTTAATTTCTGTCCATAGAGGAATGGATCATTGCCTCTGACGATTCCCCACTCCATCAGCATAGCTGCCGCACCGCTCACCATGGGAGCCGCCATGGAGGTGCCGCTCTTTACCGTCAGTCCGCCGCCCGCCGCCGCTGACCGGATGTTCACTCCCGGAGCCACCAGTTCAGGCTTCACCTGTCTGGTCTCCCGGGTAAACCCTCTTCCTGAAAAATCCGCATAGGTCTCCTGATTGCTGTCATATGCCCCTACCGTGACTGCTGCAGTTGCCGTAGACGGAATCGTCATCGTTGTGTCCGGCTGCGGCAGCAGAAACCGCGTGGATGTCCCAAGCGCTGCCTCTACCGGCAGCCACATATGGTATTCTCCCACAGCGCTGCGTACCCCATACAGCATTACGGTCCAGATCCCCGATCGGATAAAGGTATCCACCGGCATAAATTCCAAATAGATTTCCTGATAAATACTGTATGGCTTTGCAGTTCCGTAATATACCAGAAGATCGGTTCCCTCCTCCGCAAAGCGGTATCTGGATACCTCATTGGTCTCTGCCAGAATCCCCGTGCGTCGTCCGCCCGGCGACTGTACCTCCAGCTCAAACTCATCCGCATAGTTTTTCCATATTTGCAGATTCATAGCCATCTGATAGGTCGATACCGCAATTTCTACCGCTTCTCTGTCACCGCTTTTCAAAATCCCGCTGGTATGCCCTCCGGCATTTCCCTCATTTCCCGCTCCTATCACAATGGTCACCTGTTCTCTCGCTGCTATCTCGTTTATATAGGATTCCAGCAGAGAGGTGCCGTCATGAGAGCCATAATTATTCCCAAAGCTCAGATTGATCACGAGAGGCATTTTCA
>JAUNCG010000133.1 GCA_030526715.1 Eubacteriales bacterium | reverse complement strand
ATCTGCTGAAGAGACTGATAGACCCGTCTCAGAGAGGTATTGTCAAAGACAACTTCGACATTCTTTTCCTTCGTTTCATATGTCTGATCTGCAAATGCCTTCTGCAGGATCGTGATCCATCTCTCCTGAGTCTCCTGCTGATGCTTGATCTTTAGATGATTTCCCACAAGATCCACTTTTCCTACAGAATCTAATATCTGTACAATTACAAGCTTTGAACTTCCCGATGCCTCCTCATAAGGTGCACCGGAATATCCGGATTGAAATTGCTCGAAGATCTCATCATTTCCAACCTGCAGATAACACCGTCCCGCCTGTGTCAGATAAGCCGCATCCGGTCTGTGAAGCATATCCATAGAATCCTGCTTGTCCTGTACACGAAGACACAGCTTGAATTTGGAGTTTGACCAGATATTTTCATCTACTGTTCCGGATGGCTTTTGAGTGGAAAGGATCAAATGTACCCCCAAACTTCGTCCAACCTGGGCAACAGAGATCAATTCCTTCATAAAATCCGGTTCCTCGCGCTTAAGTTCTGCAAACTCATCGACGATAATCAGCATATGTGGCAGTGGCTCTGTTGCATCTCCATTTTTATAGAGCGCTGTATAACTATTAATATTATTTACACCATAAGCGCTAAAAATACGCTGTCTGCGCTTATTTTCAGATTTGATAGATATCATGGCACGCTTCACCTGATTTCCGGATAAATTGGAGATCGACCCGATGGTATGCGGAAGCTCTGTAAATAGGTTTGCCATTCCACCACCTTTATAATCAATGATAAAAAATCCCACATCCTCCGGACTGTAATTAATTGCCATTGACAACATATAAGTCTGCAGGGTCTCTGACTTTCCGGAGCCAGTAGTACCTGCAACCAGTCCGTGAGGTCCGTGATATCTTTCATGGATGTCAAGATAACAAGGCTTCCCACCACCTACAACTCCTACGAGTCCTTTCATAGTCTCGGAAGTTTTAGCCATACGCCAGCGCTCCTCCGAATGAAGCTCCTCCGGTCTTAAGATCCCATATAGATCAAAGAAGGATATCCCCGCCGGGATCTCTCCTCCTCCCTCTGTTTCATCTGTTTCGATATTAGCAAGACGTTTTGCAAATTGGACGGCATCTGCCTGTTCCGAATAATCAAATAGGATGGAAAGCTGTGCCAAATTCTCATCAATGGTGCTATACATTCCCGCAAAGCTCTCATTGTTTTCCACAATGAACTCACAGCGGTTTGGAAGCTGTACATAGCGATCCGCCGCAATAATAGTAGAAAAACCGATCTCATGGCTGTTCTTGTCAATATATTTTGTAATGATCTCTCCGTCTAACAGTTCCTTGCTGAGAACAAACAAAATAAAATATGGTCTTCTTGATGTGCTCTCCTCGTCGCTTCTCCTTTGAAGTTCCTGAGAAATAGCATAGAAGATCTCTCCCGCTTCCGACTTATTTCTTGCAAAATATCGGATTTTTTTGTCCACCGACCATACATGCGGAAGCCATTTGACAAATTCCCAGTCCTCTGCATTAGAAACATTTTTTTCATCA
>JAUNCG010000021.1 GCA_030526715.1 Eubacteriales bacterium | reverse complement strand
ATATTTTTGTGGCGACAGAGATGACAGTGGATCAATGGTTTTCATTCTGGATTGAGAACATTGTAGGTGATTTGGCACCCAATACCATTCGTAATTATCGCGAACGGTACAAGCAGAACATTCAGCCGATTATCGGGCCGATGAAACTTGCTGATGTGAAGCCAATGCACTGCAAAAAGGTATTCCTCCAAATTTTTGGCGAGCAGGCCCACCGAAGACTCCCACCAGCTATCGTACAATCCCTTTGACGGATCGTGCATATGAGATACTGAAAGCACTCTGGGATGCGCGTGAATCTGCAAAGGGAAAGAGAAAGGCATCTCCTCTGCTCTCGGAAACACTGTCTTATATGGACAGGCGTTCGGGGATAGTATCGGAACTGGTCATGGGAGATCTGGTCTTCATCAACTGGCGTACCGGTGAGCCGGCAAAAAACAGTTCCTACGACACACATCTTTACAAGTTGTGTGATGAAGCGGGAATTGAACGTTTCTGTATGCACGCTCTTCGTCATACCTATGCAACGAGAGCGATTGAAGCAGGAATGCAGCCCAAGGTGTTGCAGAAATTGCTTGGGCATGCAAGTATACAAACTACCATGGATCGCTATGTCCATGTGACTACAGAATCCATGGATCGTGCAATCAGACAATTTGAGATGAGTAGAGTTTTCTGATAGAACTCCATATAAGTGAATGCGAAAATGGTGTAAAAATGGTGTAGTACACAAAAATAGTACAGCCCAAAAATCCGGAAAACCCTGATAAATCAAGGAAATTTAAGGAGATGTAAACAAATATGAAACTTGGAATCGTAGGACTTCCGAATGTCGGAAAAAGTACATTATTCAATTCTTTGACAAAGGCCGGTGCAGAATCTGCAAACTATCCGTTTTGCACGATTGATCCGAACGTGGGGGTGGTTCCCGTGCCGGATGAGCGTCTGAAGCTTCTGGCTGATATGTATCATTCTCAGAAGGTGACGCCGGCGGTGATCGAATTTGTGGATATCGCCGGGCTGGTAAAGGGTGCCTCCAAGGGCGAGGGACTTGGCAACCAGTTTCTTGCAAACATCCGTGAGGTGGACGCGGTGGTTCATGTAGTCCGCTGCTTTGAGGATAGCAATGTGATTCATGTGGATGGAAGCGTGGATCCTATTCGCGATATTGAGACCATCAATCTGGAATTGATCTTCTCTGATATGGAAATACTGGAGAGAAGAGTGGCGAAGACAAGCCGCGCTGCAAAGAATGATAAGACGCAGGCAAAGGAGCTGGAGCTGCTGAAGAAGTTGCTTGCATATCTTGAGGAAGGCAATCTGGCGATCGGTTACCAGACAGAGGATGAGGAAGAGCAACAGTGGATGGCGGGCTATAATCTGCTTACAGCGAAGCCTGTTATTTTCGCAGCCAACGTATCGGAGGATGATCTGTCTGATGACGGAGCATCGAACGAGTATGTGCAGGCTGTACGTAACTATGCCAAAGCACAGGGCAGCGAGGTATTCGTGATCTGCGCGCAGATCGAGCAGGAGATCGCGGAGCTTGAGGAAGATGAAAAGAAGATGTTTCTGGAGGATCTTGGCCTGACAGAGTCCGGACTTGAGAAGCTGATCAAGGCGAGCTATCGTCTGCTGGGACTGATCAGCTATCTGACTGCGGGGGAGCCGGAGACCAGAGCATGGACCATTAAGGTGGGAACGAAAGCACCGCAGGCAGCCGGAAAGATCCATTCTGACTTCGAACGTGGATTTATCCGTGCGGAGGTCGTGAATTACAAGGATCTGCTGGAGTGTGGCAGCCTGTCCGCAGCCAAAGAAAAAGGACTTGTGGGACTGGAAGGAAAAGACTACGTCGTTCAGGACGGAGATGTGATCTTATTTAGATTTAACGTGTAATACAGCAAAGCCATGCGTGAGTGAATCGCCATGGCATCATTTGAGGGGTATGGTGCGAGAGCTATTTTATGAATTCAACGTCAATCATCTTTCCACATTTGGGAATCGTACTTCCCCATGTGGGAAAAAGTATTCATCTGTTCGGTATTGAGATCGCGTACTACGGCATTGTCATTGCTATTGCCATGGTCTGCGGTGTCTCTTTGATGCTTCGCCTTGCGAGAAAGAGCCGACAGGATGAAGATATGTATTTTCATCTGGTGATGGCTGCCATTGTATGCGCCATCATCGGCGCACGTATTTATTATGTGATATTCAGTTGGGAAAACTACCGGGATGATCTTTTGGAGATTTTCAACCTCAGGGGAGGCGGACTGGCGATCTATGGCGGCGTCATCGGCGGAGTTCTGACGGTATGGCTCTATGCCCGAAGAAAGCGGCTGCGTTTTCCGGTGTTGGCAGATACGATGATCCCGGGACTGCTGTTGGGACAGATTATCGGACGCTGGGGCAATTTTTTTAATCGGGAAGCATTCGGCGGGTACACGGACAGCTTGTTCGCCATGGCGCTTCCAAAGAGCGCAGTACGTCAGGGAGAGATCACAGCCCGGATGCTGGAACATGTCCGGGTGATCGAAGGTATAGATTTTATTCAGGTACATCCGACATTTTTGTATGAATCTCTTTGGAATCTTGCGGTACTTGTATTGCTTTTGCGGTATCGGAGACATAAGAGATTTGAGGGAGAAATTTTTTTACTTTATCTTTGTGGTTATGGAATCGGAAGATTCTGGGTAGAATCCTTAAGGACGGATCAGCTGCTGTTGCCGGTGATAGGAGTGCCGGTATCGCAGGTTCTGTCAGGCATGCTGGCGATAGGAGCATTGACCGCAATCGTAGTTTTGAGAGGAAGAAACGGAAAGGAACGTGGGAAGCATGGGAAAGCTGGAGACCTTAAAGCAACAGATCGAGAGTGAGCGTAGGGCTCTGAATGAGATGCTTGAGGGGAAAAGTCTGGAGGAAGCTCTTGACCAGAGCCGCAGACTGGATAAGTTGATCGAAGAATATGTTCGGATGACGAGCTGAAGTGAAAATTTACAACCGAAATCGGAATCATTGAAAGAAAGAATGCACTGCGGTGTGTTCTTTTTTTTGCGCAAGTTCTCTAAAAAATACTTGTAATTTATTTGAAAATAGCATATTATTGAGTTGTAAGTGGAGAAAAGTGGTGGATAGTGGTTCGAAATGGGAGTATAGTGGAACGACTGTCCTAAGATGGGATGCCGGGGAGCGGCGTTTCATGGGAAGCAGGTGTGATCTATGTTCATGGGTGAGTACAATCATGCGATAGACACCAAAGGCAGGCTGATCATTCCTTCAAAGTTCAGAGATGAATTGGGTGATGAATTTGTTGTCACGAAGGGATTAGATGGCTGTCTGTTTGTTTTCCCCAATACTGCATGGCAGGCTTTTGAAGAAAAGCTGAGAGCTTTGCCGCTTACGAATAAGAGCGCTAGAAAGTTTTCACGATATTTTGTAGCGGGAGCTACGCCGTGTGAGCTGGACAAGCAGGGGAGAATTCTCTTACCTGTAAGTTTAAGAGAATTTGCTGGTCTGGAAAAAGATGTGGTGCTCACGGGCATGCTGGACAGGATAGAGATTTGGAGCAAGGACAAGTGGAGCGAGAACAGTTCCTACGAAGAAGATGAGATGGACGATATCGCTGAGCAGATGTGTGACATCGGACTTGTCATATAGAAGGGGAGAGCTATATGGGATTCAGTCATACATCGGTATTATTAGAAGAAACAGTCCAGTCTCTGAATATTCGTCCGGATGGTATTTACGTGGACGGCACATTGGGCGGAGGAGGTCATTCTTACGAGATCTGTAAGAGACTCTCTCCAAAAGGAAGACTTATTGGCATAGACCAAGACGCTGCGGCGATTGCGGCTGCGACGGAGCGCTTAGGGGAGTTTAGAGATAGAGTTACTGTGATCCGCAGCAATTACTGCGAGATCAGAGAACAGCTCAACAACATAGGAGTGACATCAGTTGATGGAATTATTTTGGACCTTGGTGTTTCCTCCTACCAATTGGATACGGCAGACCGCGGATTCACGTACCGAGAAGACGCGCCGCTGGACATGAGAATGGATCAGCGACAGATGCGCACGGCGAAAGACATTGTGAACGATTACGACGAGATGGAGCTCTATCGTATCATTCGCGATTATGGCGAGGACAAATTCGCCAAGAACATTGCCAAGCATATTGTACGTGCAAGACAGGAAAAAACGATTGAGACGACAGGGGAGTTAATTCAAATCATAAAGGCGGCCATACCGATGAAGGTCCGAGCGGTTGGAGGACACCCGGCTAAAAGAACGTTCCAAGCAATACGTATTGAATTAAACAATGAACTCGGAGTTCTGTCAGATTCTCTGGATACCATGATAGAGCTTTTGAACGATAAGGGACGACTGAGCATCATCACGTTTCATTCTCTCGAGGATCGCATCGTGAAGAACAGCTTCCGTAAGAATGAGAACCCATGCACATGTCCGAGAGAATTTCCGGTATGTGTATGCGGGAAGAAGTCTATGGGAAGAGTCGTGACCAGAAAACCGATCCTTCCCGGCGAGGAAGAGCTTGCGGTGAACAAAAGGGCGAAGAGCGCAAAGCTTCGCGTCTTTGAGCGAAGCCGTGAGAAAGAAAAAGTGTAAGCAGTTAGCAATAAGTAAGAAGTAAGCGAGAAGGAGGGAAAGCGATGGCTGTGCGGCAGAATCCATATCAGAGAAACGACAACAGATCCCGACGCAGCTATGCGAATACCTATATCGACGGGAACGTAGTGCGTCAGATCGAGGCGGCACCGAAGCGTACGCGTCAGGAGCTTCCGCGGGAGGTTGCCCGCAAGAATATCCGCAGAAACCGCGAGAAATCACAGCGTGTGAATCTACCCTATGTGGCTTTTTTAACGGTGGTATCGATTACGACCGTATTTGTCTGTGTAAATTACCTTCGGCTGCAGGCGGATGGCATTAGCTATCGCAGCGAGATCGCAGGGCTGGAGAGTAATCTCAGCAGCTTGAAGCTGGCCAATGATAATGCTTATGAGAATGCGATTTCTTCTGTGGATATGGAGCAGGTGAAGTATATCGCCATCAATGAGCTGGGTATGGAATATGCGGATGAGGGGCAGGTCATCACCTACAGCAACGAAGATGGAGATTATATCCGCCAGTATGCGGAGATACCGGCCGAGTAATAATAGCAGGTGAGAAGAATTGAAAAAGATAAGAAAAAGAGAACAGAGATTTCGAAAATCAATGCAAATAAAGCTTCTGGCGATATTTGCATTTGTTTTATTAGCGCTGGTTTTGCTGAATGTCAGGATTGCATGGATCAATGTGAAGAGCGGAGACAAATATGCAAAGCAGGTGCTGTCGCAGCAGACCTATGACAGCAGAACGATTCCGTATCGACGTGGGGAGATTCAGGATCGCAACGGCAATCTTCTGGCCAAGAGCGAGAAGGTCTACAATGTCATATTAGACTGCTATGCCATCAATAGTATGGAAGCTTATGTGGAACCCACGATTCGTGTGGTATCAGAGCAGTTCGGCATTGATGTGGCGGAGGTTCGCGAGTGTGTTACCGGAACAGAGACCAGAGACAGCCGTTATCAGATCATTAAAAAAGAAATCACCATGGATGAAAAACAGGCATATGAGGACTTTACGGATCTGTCGGAGGATCGTGAGATTTCTGCCGCACAGCGGGAAGAGCTTGAGAATGTGCAGGGCGTCTGGTTTGAGGAGAGCTATATCCGGTCCTATCCCATGAATTCTCTGGCGTGTACGGTGATTGGATTTGCCAATCGACTGAATGACGGTATCTCCGGTCTGGAATCCTACTACAGCGACGTGCTTAACGGTGTGGATGGTCGGGAATACGGTTATCTGAACGAGAATCGGGAGCTTGAGAAGAATATTATTGAGCCCAAGAACGGCAACAGTATCGTCACGACCATTGATATGAATATCCAACAGGTGGTAGAAAAGTACATTGCAGAGCTGGAAGCATTGAACAAGAACGGTCCGCAGGAGGAGACGGTGGGGCATGCCAGCAAGAATACAGGCGTCATTGTGGCGGATCCCAATACGGGAGAGATTCTGGCTATGGCTACAGATAAGACATTTGATCTGAACGATCCGCAGAATCTGAACGGCTGGTATTCGCAGAAGGAGCAGAAGAAGATGACCGAGGAGGAAAAGACCGAGGCATTGAACAAGCTGTGGTATAATTTCTGCGTTTCGGAGGCCTTTGAGCTGGGTTCTACTTATAAGCCCTGTGTTGTGGCATCGGCGCTGGATGCAGGAAGCGTGGATACAACGTTCGGAGTGCAGTGTATTGGTTATTTAAGACCTGTGGCGGAGGAAGACCCCATCAATTGTACATGGACGCATGGCGATGAGACACTTGGGGATGTGATCAAGAATTCCTGTAATCCGGGAATGATGACCATTGCCTTAAAGATGGGGATCGAGACCTTCTGTAAATATCAGGATATTATGGGCTTTGGAAAACGTACCGGAATTGATCTTCCGAATGAGAACTCGGGACTGTTGTATGATGAAAATACGATGGGGATCATGGAGCTATGTACGTATTCCTTTGGACAGGGATTTACGGCGACCATGCTGCAGGAGCTGTCCGGTTTTTGCGCAGTGGTGAACGGAGGCTACATCTATAAGCCGCATATGGTCAGACAGGTGCTGGACGCATCCGGTGAGGTTGTCAAAAATATAGACCCGTTGCTGATTTCCCAGCCAATTTCCACAAAGACATCCTATACGGTAAGGGAGTATTTGGAAGCTGTTGTAAAAGATGGTACAGCGACGGACGCACAGATCCCGGGATACCGTGTGGGCGGTAAGACGGGCACGGCGGAGAAGATGCCGCGAGGCAACAACAAATATATCGTTTCCTATATCACGGCGGTACCTATTGATGATCCGAAGGTGGTAGTATATACGGTGATCGATGAAGCGAATGTGGACGATCAGGAGAGTGCGGGTAAGTACACCAAACAGCTGGCGACCAGTATCCTCACAGAGATCCTTCCCTACATGGGAATCTATCCGACGGAGGAGATCACACAGGAGCAGCGTTCGAATCTCGGAATGAAGGTGGAGAAGGACGAACCGGAGACAGAGCTTGTCACACAGTATGTCTATGATGAGTGGGGCAATCTGATGTATGATGAGATCACTTGGGAGCCTTTGACAGAGGTGGTATCGGTATCCGTGGAGGACGAGGACAATGTGACTGCGCAGGAGGGCAGTGCTTATGGCAATGTGGTTCCGCCTGAGCAGACTGCGGAGGAAGAGGAGGACTTCCCGGATGGGGTGACGGATGAAGATCTGCAGCTTACGGGAGTAGAATGACCGGGAGAGATGTATATCCTTTCACGTGTGTTCATAGATTAAAATGAACACCCGTGGGAGGTTTTTTTCTTGCTCAGCAGACGGTATCACAAAAAGAAAATACTGGTAGTGTTTCTACTGTGTATGGCAGCTCTATTGTTCCTGATGGGGCGGCTGGTGCATTTAATGCTGTTCGCATCAGAATACTATGCAGAAAAGGCGCAGGAGCTCCATGAGCGTGAGCGGGATATCAAGGCACAGCGCGGAAGAATACTGGATGCTTCGGGAAAGGTGCTGGCCGATAATCAGGCAGTATGTACGATCTCTGTGATCCACAGCCAGATCCGGGAGCCGGAAAAGGTGATTGCGTTGCTCTGCCGTGAACTGGAGCTGCCGGAGGAAAAGGTGCGGGTCCGTGTGGAGAAAAAAAGCTCCATCGAGCGTATCAAAACCAATGTTCCGAAAAAGATCGGAGATGCGATTCGGGAGGCAGATCTTTCCGGAATCAAGGTGGACGAGGATTATAAGCGATGGTATCCCTACGGAGATCTTGCCTCCAAGGTACTCGGCTTTACGGGCAGCGACAATCAGGGGATTCTCGGGCTGGAGGTTCAGTATGATGAGCTTCTTTGCGGAACACCCGGGAAAATCCTGACTTTGACGGATGCCAGAGGCGTGGAGCTGGCAGATGCCGGAGAAAGCCGGCTTGAGCCGGTACCGGGCGAGGATCTCTATATCAGTCTGGATGCCAATATTCAGGAATTTGCGCAGCAGGCAGCGGAAAAGGTGAGAAAGAAAAAGGGAGCGGACAGTGTACAGATCCTGCTTATGAGACCGCAAAACGGGGAAATACTGGCGATGGTGAATGTGCCGGAGTTTGATCTGAATGATCCGTTTACCTTGACGGAGGCATATAACCTTCCGGCGGAGGATAGCACGGATAGCTCGGAGAATGAAAAAGAGAAGAATGCGGGAATACCCACAGAAGAGCGGGAGCGTGACGCTTTGAACCGGATGTGGAGAAATGACTGCATCAATGATACCTACGAGCCGGGCTCAACCTTCAAGATCATCACAGCCTCGGCGGGACTGGAGGAAGGAGTAGTTTCGCTGGAGGATTCTTTTTTCTGTCCGGGATATAAATTGGTAGAGGATCGTCGAATCCGGTGCCATAAGGTGACGGGGCATGGAAGCGAGAATTTTGTACAGGGAGCGCAAAACTCCTGCAATCCTGTGTTTATAGAAGTGGGTCTGCGTCTAGGCGTAGAGAAATATTATTACTATTTTAAAAAATTTGGATTGCTGTCCAAGACGGGAGTAGACCTGCCGGGAGAGGCGGCCACCATCATGCATCGTCCGGAAGACATGGGACAGGTGGAGTTGGCAACCGTTTCGTTCGGACAGTCCTTTCAGATTACGCCCATCCAGCTCGCAGCGACAGTGAGCTCCCTGATCAACGGAGGAAAAAGGGTGACGCCTCATTTGGCGGTGTGTGCGCGGGATCGGGAGGGAGCGTTGAGACAGGAATACGCTTATCCGCAGGGACAACAGATCCTGTCGGAAGAGACCTCACGGACACTGCGCTATGTATTGGAACAGGTGGTGGACGGCGGATCCGGGAAAAACGCATATCTGGAGGGCTACCGCATCGGAGGAAAGACCGCCACTTCAGAGACGCTTCCGCGCAGCGCCAATAAATACATTTCCTCCTTTCTGGGATTTGCACCGGCAGACGATCCGCAGGTACTGGGGATATGTGTGATACATGATCCGCAGGGAGTCTATTATGGGGGAACCATCGCCGCACCGGTGATGAGAGAAATCTTTGCAAATATTCTTCCATATCTTGGCGTGACATCTGAAGAAGTCTCAGAAACAGAGGCAGAGAAGTTTTAGTTGCCTAAAAATATAAATAGTTTTATAATAAAACGTAAGACTTTATCTGTGAGGCGCCCGGTGCGGCTCGAATTTACCCTGAGAGGAGAATAAAATGATAAGTATAGAGGTTATTTTTTCGCTGTTGATAGCATTTGCGATCAGTGTACTCCTGAGTCCCTTTGTGATTCCGTTTCTGCGTAGACTGAAGATCGGGCAGACGGAGCGTGAGGAAGGCGTGCAGGCTCATCTGAAGAAGGCGGGGACTCCCACCATGGGAGGACTGATCATTCTGATCAGCGTGCTGGTTACATCATTACTGTTTATAGGAAGATATCCAAGGATCATTCCGATCCTGTTTCTGACGCTGGGCTTTGGTATCATCGGTTTTCTGGATGACTATCTGAAGGTGGTTATGAGACGGTCGGACGGACTTTATCCGAAACAGAAGCTGATGCTGCAGATTGTTGTGACAACCGTGTTTGTGATCTATCTGCTGGTGGTGGATCCGGATTGTCTGGTGATGCTGATTCCGTTTACGGACGGTCTGTATTTCGATGTGAAATGGATCACGGTGCCGTTGGTGTATTTTGTGGTGCTGGGTACGGTCAATGGTGTGAATTTTACAGACGGTCTGGATGGTCTGGCTACCGGAGTGACCACGATGGTTGCGGTATTTTTTACCATGGTTTCCATTGGAACCAATGCGCAGATCGAGCCTATTACGGCAGCGGTCACGGGAGCTTTACTGGGATTTCTGATGTTTAATTCACATCCGGCCAAGGTGTTTATGGGAGATACGGGTTCTCTGGCTCTTGGCGGATTCGTGGCGGGAACGGCATACGTGCTTCAGATTCCGATCTTGATTCCGATCTTCGGACTGATCTATCTGATCGAGGTATTGTCTGTCATCATTCAGGTGACATATTTTAAAAAGACCGGCGGCAAACGTTTCTTTAAAATGGCGCCGATACATCATCATTTTGAACTGTCCGGCTGGTCGGAGACGCAGATCGTTGCACTGTTTACGGTAGTGACAGCCCTGCTGTGTCTCATCTGCCTGTATGGACTGTAAGGAGGAAATCATATCATGGAGAGTAAGACACGACGGGTGCTGGTATTCGGTACCGGAATCAGCGGTATCTCTGCAGCAAAGCTTCTGGAGAGTGCCGGGGATATTCCGGTGCTGTATGACGGCAACTGTGAGTTGAAGGAAGAAGATATCAGAGCAAAGCTGCCAGACAATAGTCGGGCGGAGATCTGCATCGGAGATCTGCCGCAGGAGAAGCGAAAGGATCTGGCTTTTGTGGTACTCAGCCCGGGAGTTCCGACGGACCTGCCTATGGTGAAGGAGCTGCGGGAAGCAGGAATTCCGATCTCGGGAGAGATCGAGCTGGCGTATCAGAACAGCCGGGGAGATGTACTGGCTATTACAGGTACTAACGGCAAGACTACGACCACCAGCCTGCTGGGCGCGATCATGGAGTATGCGAAGGAGTCCTCTTTCATTGTGGGAAATATCGGTATCCCGTATACGGAGATCGTGCAGAAGACACGGGAGGATTCCGTGACCGTCGCGGAGATCAGCAGCTTTCAGCTGGAGACGATTCATGAATTTCATCCGCGGGTGAGTGCGATTCTGAATATCACGCCGGATCACCTGAATCGTCATCATACCATGGAAGAATATATTCGTGTGAAGGAGCTCATCACCCAGAATCAGGGAACGGAGGATACCTGCGTGCTGAATTATGAGGATGAGGTGCTTCGGGAATTTGGAAAGACGCTCAGATGCAGGGTGATATTCTTCAGCAGTATGCATATATTGGAACAGGGAATCTATCTGGAGGGAGAGAACATTGTATTCAACGATGGGAGCAAGAAGCTCCTGATCTGCAGCACGAAGGAGCTGAAGCTTCCGGGAAGACATAATCATGAGAACGTTATGGCGGCTACAGCCATGGCGCTTGCGTATGGGATATCTCCGAAGGATATTCGCGAGGTGTTGCGTAAGTTTACGGCGGTAGAGCATCGCATCGAATTTGTGAAAGAAGTTCGTGGGGTAGTGTATTACAACGACTCTAAGGGAACGAATCCGGATGCGGCCATCAAGGGGATTCAGGCTATGGATCGCCCGACACTGCTGATTGGCGGCGGTTATGACAAGGAGTCCTCTTATGAGGAATGGATTCAGGCCTTTGACGGAAAGGTACGTTATTTGGTTCTGATCGGCCAGACAAGAGAGAAGATCGCCAAGACAGCCAGAGCATGTGGATTTACGGATATTGTGCTGAAGGACAGTCTGGAAGACGCGGTAGCATTCTGTGCGGAGCATGCAAATCCGGGAGACGCTGTGCTGCTCTCACCGGCGTGTGCGAGCTGGGGGATGTTCCCCAACTATGAGGTGCGGGGACGCAGATTTAAGGAGCTGGTGCAGGCTCTGTAAGCAGCACAGGATGAGCGACAGAGCTGCCAAAGCGTTCTTCGTTAAATAATATGATGTATGGAGGATGATGTTGCGGACAGGACGGAAGTATCCGGACATGTTACTGCAGATAATCGTGCTGGTGTTCGTGATGTTCGGGCTGGTGATGCTTTACAGTACCAGTACATACAATGGTCGGGTGCGTTTTTCGGATCCGGGATATTATTTCAAAAAACAGCTGTTGGCTACGGGAATCGGACTGGTAGCCATGGCGATAGTGACCAGAATGGATTATCACAGGATCTTGTGCTTTTCACCTGCGGTTTATGCGCTTTCCATGCTGCTATCGGGTGCGGTGCTGCTATTCGGTGATTCCTATAACGGCTCCAGACGCTGGCTGTCGCTGGGACCTGTTTCTTTTCAACCGTCCGAGCTTGCCAAGCCTGCGGTCATTTTGGTTCTGGCCTGTATGATCAGCCGGAGAAAAAAGTCATCCAACGGACTGCTGTCACTGATTGTGACGATAGGCATGACGCTTCCGATTGTCGCGCTTGTTGGCACAAACAATCTGAGCACGGCGATTATTATTTTGGGAATTGCAGTGATACTTGCCTTCGTCTCGAATCCGCGATATCTTCCATTTTTATGGATCGGAATTACAGGCGTGTCCTTTGTAACGATTTTTTTGATGGCGGAGCAGTATCGTCTGGAACGACTGGCGATCTGGAGAAACCCGGAGAATTTTGAAAAGGGATTTCAGACGATTCAGGGTCTGTATGCCATTGGCTCCGGCGGATTGTTCGGCAGAGGGCTGGGGGAGAGTATTCAGAAGCTGGGATTTGTACCGGAGGCGCAGAATGATATGATATTTTCTATAATTTGCGAGGAGCTTGGGATGATCGGAGCGCTTCTGGTGCTATTGCTTTTTTTGCTGATGCTGTGGCGGTTTCTGGTGATTGCGGTGCATGCGCCGGATCTGTCCGGTGCATTGATCGTGGCGGGGATTCTGGGACATATGGCGATTCAGGTAATCCTGAATGTCGCGGTTGTGACAAATACGATTCCGAATACCGGGATCACACTGCCATTTATCAGCTATGGTGGTACCTCCGTGTTATTTTTACTTGCGGAGATGGGGCTGGCGTTGTCTGTCAGCCGTTATGACAGATGGTAACTGACGGATAGCGAGGCTCGCTGTTCGCGGGAATAAAAGGAAAGGTACGTAAAGGTATGCAGTTACAAAGGAGAAACAGCGGAAATGTATTTAAAATTGCGGCGCTGGTACTGCTTGGAGTTGTGGCGATCTGCGCGGCGATCTTCTTTGGATTGTTCCATATCCGTCAGGTCGATGTGGTCGGTAACGAGTACTATTCGGCGGAGGAGATCCAGAATATGGTAATGTCGGATTCTATGAGCGAGAATTCTATTTATCTGACATGGAAATATGGCAATACGGATGCGGCGTCTCTTCTGCCATTCCTGAGTGATGTGGAGGTCTCAATGATCAATCCCTATCATGTGAAGATTACGGTATATGAGAAGACGATCGTGGGATATCTGATGTTCAACGGTTCTCTGGTATATTTTGATCGTGACGGTATGGTAGTGGAGATCTCACAGGAACAGCGCGAGGGCATACCGCCCTATTCCGGGATCACGATTACGGAGCCGCAGGTATCGCAGCAGCTTCCGGTGGCAGAGGAGTCTTTCCTGAATGACATTATTACAGAGGCACAGCTCATTTATCAGAGCGGGCTGAATCCCAAGGAAGTACACTATGATGATAAACAGGAGCTGATCCTGTACTTTAAGGATAACCGGGTCATGATGGGAAGCAGCGCGTATATGGAGGAAAAATTGTCGAATCTGAAAGCACTGTTTCCGGAGCTTGAGGGTCTGTCCGGCACACTTCATATGGAGAATTATACCTCGGATACCAGAACCATCACATTTAAGAAGGGCGAGAAGGGCGAAGAGGAGCTGATCATGAACGTTAACGGCTCGGACGGTGAGGCCGGAGAGAATGGAGACGGAGATACTGCCGGGGAGGACGAGCATGCGCAGGACGGCTCAGATGAAGCGGGAGATGATGCAAAAACGGGGGGCGAGGGATCTTTCTCTACAGATACCTCCGGGAACCAGACCTACACGGATCCGGCAGGAAATGTTACAAATAATACGGAACAATTATATCTGAATGAGGATGGAAGTATCATTTCCGACGGATATGGATATATTGACCCATATACAGGCGCATATATTTTGAATTAAACAAAGAAAATGCTTGATAAATTGAGTAAAAAACTATATGATAGAAGAAATAGTGTAATATGCTGCCGCAAGGCAGCTTAAGAAGGAGGAAATACCTTGTTAGAGATCATGTCAAATGAAACCGAGGCTGCAGCAAAGATTATAGTGGTTGGCGTCGGTGGCGCAGGCAATAATGCGGTGAACAGAATGGTAGACGAAGCGATTGCCGGTGTCGAGTTCATTGGAGTTAATACAGATAAACAGGCGTTGGAGCTTTGCAGAGCTCCCCATACGATCCAGATCGGTGAGAAGGTGACGAAGGGACTTGGTGCCGGTGCGAAGCCTCAGGTTGGCCAGCAGGCTGCGGAGGAGAGCGCGGAGGAGATCAAGCAGGCGATTCAGGGAGCCGATATGGTGTTCGTTACCTGCGGAATGGGAGGCGGTACCGGTACCGGTGCAGCTCCGGTGGTTGCAGGCATAGCCAAGGAGATGGGGATTCTTACGGTAGGCGTTGTGACGAAGCCGTTCCGTTTTGAGGCGAAGACCCGTATGAATAATGCTCTGGCAGGTATTGAGAAGCTGAAGGATAATGTGGATACGCTGATCGTGATCCCGAACGATAAGCTGCTGGAGATCGTAGATCGCAGAACTACCATGCCGGAGGCCTTGAAGAAGGCGGACGAGGTACTGCAGCAGGCCGTACAGGGTATTACAGACCTGATCAATCTGCCGGCGCTGATCAATCTGGATTTTGCGGATGTCCAGACGGTTATGACAGATAAGGGAATTGCACATATCGGTATCGGACAGGCTAAGGGTGATGACAAGGCTCTGGAGGCTGTAAAGCAGGCGGTAGCCAGCCCGTTGCTTGAGACGACCATCAACGGTGCGTCACATGTGATTATCAATATTTCCGGCGACATTTCCCTGATGGATGCCAATGACGCTGCAAGCTATGTACAGGAGCTGGCCGGCGAGAATGCGAATATTATATTTGGTGCGATGTATGACGATACATACGCAGACGAGGCGAGTATCACGGTCATTGCCACTGGTCTGACAGATGTATCAGACGCCCAGACACCGAAGCAGACAGCAAATAAGAGAATTGTACCTGACTTCGGACGCAGTACCGGGACAGCTTCCGGTTTCCGTGTGCCGACTCCGGCTCCGGTATCTACGACGACTCAGACTGCTCCGACTCCGGGCAGAGTGAAGGCTCCGGAGAGCAGAGTGCAGGAGAGAGATATCCAGATTCCGGATTTTCTGAAGAGAAGATAATACGAAAATAGAGTTCCTTAGCGGGAACTCTATTACTGCTTAATATAGAAAATAAAGAATTTGAGGGCAAAAGATGTACGGAAGAATGAAGAAAGTGGCAGCAGGGTTGTTTTTTCTGCTGTTGATTTGCTGTGTAGCACCTGTTGTGGCATGGGCCGCAGAAGATGATGTTGTTATTGTGGTCGATCCGGGACACGGGGGCAATGAGGCCGGAGCACGACGTACGTGGAGCTTCGGAGAATATCGTGAGGAACTGATCAATCTGGAGATTTCGAAGTATCTGGTGGAAGAGCTGGAGACCTACGACGGCGTAACCGTGCATATGACGCGTACGGATAATTCCAAGACCATGAATCGTGAAGAACGTCTGCTGATTGCCAAGAGGTATGGCGCGGATGCGTTGGTGAGCGTACATATCAATGCTTCTTCAAAGATAAAGGACACGAATCTGACAGGATGCTTTGCATGTGTCCCTTCAAAGAGCAGATGGTCGGACGGTAATTCATATGCCAGAGAGTCCAGAGCGCTGGCTACGGCGATTCTAGGTCAGCTCAGCGCCAGAGTTGGAATGAAGAACAACGGCTTCTGGATAGATGATGAGCTGGGGATTATTGTGTTTGGTATGAAATATAAGATTCCGAGCATGATCATTGAGCATTGCTTTATCAGCAATCCCGAGGACTGTAAGAATTATATGACCACGAATGCGCAGCTGAAGGCTCTCGGCGTAGCGGATGCGGCCGGTATCGCCAACTACTACGGCTTAAAGAAAAAGACAGAGCAGACATCGACGGAGAATACGGGAATTACCGGATGGGAGAAGAAGAACGGCAAGTATTTTTACTATATCGACGGAGTGAAGCAGACCGGTGCAGTTAAAGTGGGAAGGCATATGTACATTCTCGGCGCGAACGGAGCGCGTAAGACCGGATTTGTGAAGGTCGGCGGCAAGTACTATTATACGGATAGCCGTGGACGTCTGAAGCTCGGATGGCAGACCTATAAGAAAAAGACATATTATTTTGACAGGGAGACGGGAGCAGCTGTGGGTGGCTTTCAGTCTATCGGAGGAAATAAATACTATTTTTCAAAGAAGACCTTCGAGCAGAAGACAGAGTGGATTAAGATCGGTAAAGAAAAATACTATTTCAGCAAGGTCAATGGTCGTATGCTGAAGAACTATTGGCTGCACAGCAGCAGGAGCGGCAACTGGTTTTATCTGAGTAAGACCGGTGCGGCCTATCAGAATACTACAGTGACTATCGGCGGAAGAAAATATCATTTCAATAATAACGGAGTGTGTACAGATAAGTAGGAAAGGGAAAGCATAATGCAGAAACCAACGTTAGTGATCATGGCGGCCGGTATGGGCAGCCGGTATGGCGGATTAAAGCAGATCGATCCGATCGATGAATATGGACATATCATCATGGATTTTTCCATCTATGATGCGGTTCGAGCCGGATTTGAAAAGGTCGTATTTATCATTAAAAAAGAAAATGAGGCTGATTTTCGGGAGCGCATCGGTAACCGGATAGAAAAATACGTCAATGTGAGCTATGCATATCAGGAGCTGAACAGTCTGCCGGAAGGATTTCAGGTACCGGAGGGCAGGGTGAAGCCTTTTGGAACGGGACATGCGGTTTTGAGCGCAATGGATAAGATCGACGGTCCCTTTGTAGTGATCAATGCAGACGACTATTATGGCAGCAATGCGTATCAGCTGTTATATGATTATCTTACGACGAACCGTGATGATGAGAAGTATCGCTATGCCATGGTGGGCTACGTACTGAAGAATACGCTGACGGAGAATGGCCATGTGGCCCGGGGGGTATGTACGACCGACGGGCAGGGAATGCTGCAGAGCATTCATGAGCGTACCCGCATTGAACGAAGAGGCAACGGAGCAGCTTACACGGAGGATGATGGAATTTCATGGGTGGAGCTGTCTGCGGACAGCATCGTATCTATGAATATGTGGGGATTTTCCCACAGTCTGCTTCAGGAGCTGAAGGATGGTTTTCCGAAGTTCCTGCAGGAGAATCTGGAGAAGAACCCGCTGAAATGTGAGTATTTCCTTCCCTTTGCGGTAGATGATCTGGTGCAGGAGGGAAAGGCTACGGTCAAGGTATTGACGACAAAGGATCGCTGGTACGGTGTGACCTATAAGGAAGATAAGCCTATGGTGGTAAAGGCCATCAGAGAGCTGAAGGAGCAGGGGCTTTATCCGGAGAAGCTCTGGGAGAAGTAAGCATCACAGCTTCATGATAATACAGAAATAATAATATATAATGTATAATATGGGAGGAAGAGAAAATGGCAATTTTAGTGACCGGAGGTGCCGGATATATCGGCAGTCATACCTGTGTAGAATTACTGAATGAAGGCTATGAGGTCGTAGTGGTAGACAATCTTTATAATTCCAGTGAGAAGGCGATCGACCGTGTGGAGCAGATCACCGGGAAAAAGGTGAAGTTCTATCAGGCAGATCTTTTGGATAAAGAGGCGCTGAATCGCATTTTTGATGCGGAGCAGATCGAGTCTGTGATTCATTTTGCAGGGCTTAAGGCAGTCGGAGAGTCGGTAGCGAAGCCGTTGGAGTATTATCATAACAATATGACCGGAACGTTTCTTCTCTGTGACGTGATGCGCAATCATGGAGTGAAGAATATCATCTTCAGCTCCTCTGCCACAGTATACGGAGATCCGGCCTTTATTCCGATTACGGAGGAATGTCCGAAGGGTAAGATCACAAATCCTTACGGACAGACAAAGGGGATGCTCGAGCAGGTGCTGACAGATCTGCATGTGGCAGATCAGGAATGGAATGTAGTACTTCTTCGCTATTTTAATCCTATCGGTGCGCATGAGAGCGGACTGATCGGAGAGGATCCGAAGGGGATTCCGAACAATCTGGTTCCGTATATCGCACAGGTGGCAGTGGGTAAGCTGGAAGCATTGGGCGTATTCGGCGACGATTATGATACTCCGGATGGCACCGGTGTGCGGGACTACATCCATGTGGTAGATCTCGCAAAGGGGCATGTGAAGGCTATTAAGAAGCTGGAGGAAAAGGCCGGTGTGAGCATCTACAATCTGGGAACCGGAAAAGGCTATAGTGTGCTGGAGGTATTGCATGCGTTTGAAAAGGCCTGCGGCAAAAAGCTTCCGTATCAGATCCGCCCGCGCCGTGCAGGTGATATCGCTACCTGCTATGCAGATCCGTCAAAGGCAAAAAAGGAGCTTGGCTGGGTAGCAGAGAAGGGTATTGAGGAGATGTGTGCCGATAGCTGGAGATGGCAGAGCAACAATCCGAATGGATATGGTGAGAATTAAGACCATTCGATAGCAGAACATCATTTGGAGAATTACATGTTTGATATTCAGGAAGAATTAAAAAAACTCCCGGCTAAGCCGGGAGTTTATATTATGCATGATGCGAAGGACGCGATCATTTATGTTGGCAAAGCGGTGAGCCTGAGGAACCGTGTGCGCCAGTATTTTCAGACGAGCCGGAATAAAGGACCGAAGATCGAACGGATGGTGACGAAAATCCGAAGATTTGAATACATCGTTACGGATTCCGAGCTGGAGGCTCTGGTACTGGAGTGTAATCTGATCAAGGAGCATCGTCCGAAATACAATACGATGCTGAAGGACGATAAAACCTATCCGTATATCAAGGTGACGGTGGGGGAGGAGTTTCCGCGGGTCATTTTTTCACGTACCATGAAAAAGGATAAGTCAAGATACTTTGGACCCTATACCAGCGCCGGGGCTGTCAAGGATACGATAGAGCTTATCGTGAAGCTCTATAAGCTGCGTACCTGTCATCGTGTATTGCCGAGGGATATCGGGAAGGAGCGCCCCTGCTTGAATTATCACATCAAGCAGTGCAAGGCGCCGTGTCAGGGATATATCGGCAAAGAGGAATATCGTGCGCAGATAAATCAGGCTATAGAGTTTTTGAACGGTAACTATAATCCGGTACTGAGTATGCTGGAGGAGCGTATGAACGAGGCGGCAGAACGGCTGGATTTTGAAGCTGCTATTGAGCAGAGAGAGCTGTTAAACAGCGTAAAACAGGTGGCTCAGAAGCAGAAGATCACCTCCGGGGACGGAGAGGATAAGGACGTCATCGCGGTGGCTACGGATGATCGGGATGCGGTAGTGCAGGTATTTTTTGTGCGCGGCGGCAAGCTCATCGGCAGGGATCATTTTTATCTGCGTGTAGCGCCGAACGATACCAGAGCAGCCATTTTGGACAGCTTTTTGAAGCAGTTTTATTCCGGCACCCCCTTCATTCCACGGGAGATCATGCTGCAGGAAGCGGTAGAGGACAGTGAGATCATCGAAGAGTGGCTGGGAGGCCGCAGAGGAGGTCGTGTGTATCTTCGGGTGCCGCAGCGGGGCAGCAAGGAAAAGCTGGTAGAGCTGGCTGAGAAGAACGCGCTCATGGTATTGACGCAGGATCGTGAGAAGATCAAAAGAGAAGAAGGACGGACCATCGGCGCCATGAAGGAGATTGCAGGGTTGCTACAGATGGAGAATGTAGTGCGTGTGGAAGCTTTTGATATTTCAAATATCAGCGGCTTTGAATCCGTCGGATCTATGGTGGTTTATGAAAAAGGCAAGCCGAAACGCAGTGATTACCGTAAATTCAAGATCAAATCGGTTATGGGACCCGATGACTATGCCAGCATGGAGGAAGTGCTGACCAGACGGTTTACACACGGTATGGAAGAGCAGGCAGAGAATAAAAAGGAATTTGGCAGCTTTAGCCGTTTCCCGGATCTGATCATGATGGACGGAGGAAAGGGGCAGGTCAATGTGGCGCTTCGCGTGTTGGAGCAGCTGGGATTGCAGATTCCTGTCTGTGGCATGGTCAAGGATGACAATCATCGGACAAGAGGACTGTATTTCAATAATGAAGAGATCGGTATTGACCGGGATTCGGAAGGCTTTCACCTGATCACCAGAATTCAGGACGAAGCACATCGCTTTGCGATTGAGTACCATCGTTCCCTGCGCAGTAAGCAACAGGTACATTCCGTGCTGGATGATATCGAGGGGATCGGAGACAAGAGAAGAAAGGCGTTGATGCGGCGATTTAAGTCTGTAGAGGCTGTACGGGACGCTTCGCTGGAGGAACTGGCCTCCACAGAATCTATGAATATGGGAGCGGCACAAAAGGTATATGAATTCTTCCATAAATCACAGTCTCTTATTTAAAAGGTATAGCATTGATGTTCGTAAAGTCGTGTGCTATAATAAATTTACAAAATCGGCCGTAGAAACGACAAGGTTTCCGGGTCGTCTGCAATGATATATTGCAGCAACAAAAAGTTGAGGATAAGAGGAGCAGGATTATGGCAAGCAGTGTTGCACTAAGCAAGGTTGTGGAGAAGATGAACCTGAAGAATATGACTCCGGATGTGGACATCTCTCAGATTCGGATCACGATTCCGGATATCAATCGTCCGGCCTTGCAGTTGACGGGGTATTTTGAGCATTTTGCGTATGAGCGCGTGCAGATCGTGGGGTATGTGGAATATACCTATCTGCAGGGGATTCCGATGGAGAGGAAGCTGCCGATTTACGAACGTTTTCTGTCTAGCAAGATTCCGTGTATCATCTATACGACGATGACGACGCCGGATGAGGAGCTGGTCGAGCTGGCAGTGAAGTACGGGGTTCCGATTTTTACTACGGATAAGGCAACGTCCGCTTTTATGGCTGAGATCATACGATGGCTGAATGTAGAGCTGGCGCCGTGTATTTCGATCCACGGTGTTTTGGTGGATGTGTTTGGTGAGGGTGTGCTGATCATGGGCGAGAGCGGCATCGGTAAGAGTGAAGCGGCGTTGGAGCTGATCAAGCGCGGACATCGTCTGGTGTCAGATGATGTAGTCGAGATCCGCAAGGTCAGTGACGCAAGTCTGGTAGGCAGCGCGCCGGATATCACGAGACATTTCATTGAACTGCGAGGCATCGGGATCATTGATGTGAAGACGCTGTTCGGTGTAGAGAGTGTAAAGAACACCCAGACAATCGATATGGTGATCAAGCTGGAGGAATGGAATCGTGAGAAGGAATATGACCGTCTCGGTCTGGAAGAGGAGTATACGGAGTTTCTCGGGAACAGAGTAGTATGCCATTCTCTTCCGATTCGTCCGGGTCGTAACCTTGCGGTCATCGTTGAGACTGCGGCAGTTAATCACAGACAGAAGAAGATGGGCTATAATGCGGCGCAGGAGCTCTACAATCGTGTGCAGCAAAGCCTTGCGAAGAAGAGAGAAGCATAGGACTATACAGGATAAAGGAGAAGAGCAGTGAAGAAGTATTGTTTTGGAATCGATGTCGGAGGAACGACGGTCAAGTGTGGATTATTTAATGTGAAGGGTGATGTTCTGGATAAGTGGGAGATCCCGACCAGAACGGAGAATAACGGAATCAATATTCTGCCGGATGTCGCAGATACGATTGACGCGAAGATCCGTGAGAAGGATATCGATAAGGATGAGATCGTTGGCGTTGGTCTTGGTGTGCCGGGACCGGTAGATGAGAGCGGTGCGGTTCACGGGGCTGTGAACCTTCACTGGGGTTATATTCAGCTTGAGGATCAGATGACACGTCTTCTCGGTCTTCCTGTGAAGGCAGGTAACGATGCGAATGTCGCTGCGCTCGGTGAGATGTGGAAGGGCGGCGGAGCCGGCTGCCACAATGTGGTTATGGTAACGCTCGGTACCGGTGTTGGCGGCGGCATCATCAACAATGGACAGATCGTGACAGGAACCCATGGCGCCGGCGGTGAGATCGGACATATTCATGTGACGGATTCTCTGACAGATCCCTGTAACTGTGGCAATACAGGCTGTCTTGAGCAGGTGACCTCTGCTACGGGGATTACCTTCCTTGCTAAGCGCAAGCTGGCATCTGATGTTCGCCCGTCTATGCTTCGTGAAGGGGAGGTATCCGCGAAGACGGTATTTGACGCAGTCAAGGAGGGGGATGAGCTGGCCTGCGCTGTGGCGGAAGAGTTTGGCCGCTATCTTGGTACGGCTCTGGCAAACGTCGCAGGTGTGACCGATCCGGAGATCTTCGTCATCGGCGGCGGAGTGTCCAAGGCAGGACCGATCCTTCTGGACTATATTAAGAAATATTATCAGCAGTATGCCTTTGCTGCATGCAAGAGCACTGCATTTGCACTGGCAGAGCTGGGAAATGATGCCGGTATCTACGGAGCAGCGAAGCTGGTACTGTAATCATATATCATTATAAAAAGGATCTACTTACACATGTGTGAGTGGATCCTTTTTCGTATTATTTCAAAAATATATACATTTTTCAAACGTTTAGTAAATTATGATCGTCCCATCATTATAGTAGGAATCCGCCGGTATATCCTCAAAGGAGGTTCCGCCTCCGCCATTGTTATCTGAGCCTCCACCCATTTCATAGGCGGGAGTCGTACCGGCTCCGGGCATAGTCGTGCTTCCCTCAGAAGAAGTACCACCTGTGGTATCTCCGAGAGGGATGGTTCCGTCAGCGACAGATTCACTCTGCGTGCTTTCGCTCTCGATCTTAATGGTCTGCACATGTCCGGGACACTGCTGGGTAGGCGCGGCATAGGCGGAATCATCCGTTACACCTTCGCTGCCCTCCGGTCGTCGGATGTAGACCTTATTCACTGCGGTACAGGTATTTGATGCGATCATACCGGTAGTAGTACAGACGGACACAGCCACATGGGCGTCGCAGGTCGTGAGGGGCTGGGTGCCGTTTGTAAAATATTCTGTATATATTTGACTGCCTCTGGGGTCCGCATCACACAGTCCGCTTACGGCGAGTTTTCCGGACTTTTTGCAGACGGTGGCAGTGACGATACCTTCCGGTTGCGAAAAAGCGGCTGCCGGGAGCTGTGCATGTATGCGGGTCATAATGGAATTCCAGAGCACCTTTGCATAGGTGGAGTAGCTGCGATCACTGTCCGGAAGAGCGTCGTTATTATCATAACCGCCCCAGATACCGCAGGTATAGTAAGGCGTGTAGCCCTCGAACCAGATATCCTTAGAGGAATCGGTGGTTCCGGTTTTTCCGGCTACCGCCATATCTCCGAGATTAATATAGCCGTTGGCAGTACCGTTAGGATCTTTGATGACATCCTCCATAGCTTTTGTGATCAGAAAGGCGGTAGTGCTGCTAAATACCGGAGTGGCAGTGCTTGTATTATCCAGAATCACATTCCCCTGACTATCCTCAACCCGGGAATAGAACTTCGGAGCGATATAATTACCACCGTTGGCAAGGGCCGCATAGGCGGCGGTCAATTCCAGATTCACGACACCGTCAGTGACGCCGCCCAGTGCAAGCGGTTGGTAGGCATCGGTCAGGATATTGCCTTGCGCATCCTGATCGTTGTTGTACAAGGTTGTGATGCCGAGACGTTCCAGATAATCGAGACCTGTCTGGGGAGTGATCTCCGTCAGCACCTTCACGGCCACCACATTGATAGACTTAATAATGGCATTGTGAATGGTTTCGAGACCGCTGTATCCATAATCGCTGTCCCAGTTGCGCAGCTCGGTACCGGAGTGATAGGTATAAGGAGCATTGTCATAGACGGTTGCCAGTGTCTTTCCTCCGATTTCAAGAGCCGGAGCATAGGCAGCCAAAGGCTTAAATGTGGACCCGGGCTGTCTTCTGGTGGCAGTTGCACGATTCAGGGTGAGACTGGCTTCCTTTTTGCCGCGACCTCCTACAATGGCTCTGACATATCCTGTAGCTTGATCAATGACGACTGCGGAGGCCTGAGGCTGAGGTACCTTGGAAATACGTTCACCCAGAACCGTATCCGTTTCTCCGACAACAGAAGCCTTAAACTGGGCGGCATACTGATTCAGAGTCTCTTCCTCGTAAAACATCATATTGAAGGAAGGATCCTGTGCTTCAAAGTAGGCCTGCACATCGCTGCTGCCGTAGTTGACCGTTTCACCGTTATCTCGCTGGACACTGAGGGCGTAATCCAGACCGATCAATGTCTCGGCAGGAAAATTTGCAGCATTTGCAAACTCCTCATCACAGATCTGCTGAAGGGCTGCATCCTGTACACTGTAGATTCGCAAGCCTCCGGAATACAGAGCGTGATAAGCCTGTGTACTGGTATAGCCGTATGTTTTGATCAGATCCTCCATTATCTGATCGATCATGGCATCCGTATAATAGGAGTAAATGGAGGAGACGCCGGTCTCGAGATCTGCTTCCTGAATGCGGGAATAGACATCATCCGCGATAGCTTCATCGTAGGCAGACTGAGTGATATAACCCTGCTCGAGCATATTGTTGAGTACCTTTGTCCGCCGCTTTGCATTTGCCTCGGGATAAAGAATAGGATTGTATCCGGTAGGATTCTGAGTGATGCCGGCGATGACCGTACTTTCCGAAAGCGTTAATTCGGAAACATCCTTATTAAAATAGCGGCGGGCAGCAGCCTGTACTCCGTAGGCGCCGGCTCCCAGATTGATGGTGTTCAGATAATCCTGCAGGATCCTGTTTTTGGCGCTATCCTTGGAGGCTTCCTTTTCCAGATTCTTCTCCAGCTCCAATGCAAGATATTGTTCCTGAAACTTACGTTTGAAGCTCTCCATCAGAGAGGATTCTGTTACCCAGTCAGGGAAAACACTGTTTTTCAGAAGCTGCTGCGTGATAGTGCTGGCGCCCTCAGAAAAACTGCCGCCGGTGATGCCGACTACAAAAGCGCGGAGAATACCACGCACGTCAATGCCGTTATGCTGATAAAAGCGCTCATCCTCCACAGCGACTACGGCATGCTGCAGATCCAGCGGCACCTGATCCAGTGTGACCGGCGTTCGGTTGGAGGTGGGGGCGGTCAGCTTCTGGAGCTGCTGACCGTTTACATCATAAATGTAGGTGGCAGCCTCCGCCGGAGCGGTGCTCAGAGAACTGATATCCGGTGCGCTGCGGATAAGTCCCTGTACGATACCGTAGCCTGCACAGGTTCCCCCAACGATGAGAGCAAAGAGCGCGACAATGAAGACGCGCATCATAGTCATTCCTGCTTTCTGCTCTACCTTATGAGCGGTCATATCCCGCTGTCGTTTTTCTATATCCGATCTGCCGTATTTCATTCCGACAATTCCTGCCTTTCAAATAAAGTTTTTAACAGTATAACAGACAATGCGGGGGAAAAAAAGGGGTATGGGAAATGTTCAGATTTTCTTAAGAGTGAGATGTTGAAAAAATCACATGTTCTGGCTATAATAGAAAAAGAAATCGTTGCGTAAGCAAGATAGACAACGATGTGTTAAGGAGATTATAGATGGGGATTAAAATCGTATACAAGGGCGGAGAGGGTGAGATCATAGAAAAAAAATCGCGCTTTATTGCCACGGTGAAGCCGGTACATTCGGAGGAGGAGGCAATCGCCTTCATCAATGAGCTGAAGAAGAAGTACTGGAATGCGACGCATAACTGTTCGGCATTTGTGATCGGCAGCAGACAGGAGCTGCAGCGCTGTAGTGATGACGGCGAGCCACAGGGGACTGCGGGACGCCCCATGCTGGAGGTATTGCTTGGGGAAAAGGTACATGATGTGGTAGTGGTTGTGACCAGATATTTTGGCGGAACGCTGCTGGGCACCGGAGGACTGGTACGGGCATACTCCAAGGCAGTACAGGAGGGACTGCGCTGCAGCACCGTGATCGAGAAGCTTCTGGGGAGTCGTCTGACAGTCGAGACCGATTATAACGGTGTCGGCAAGCTGCAGTATCTGTTCGGACAGAAGGGGATCGCCATTGTGGATTCGGAGTATACGGATGTGGTGAAGCTCTCGGTTTTGGTGGAGGCAGAGCTGGTGGATCCGCTATTAGAGGAGATCACGGAGGCGACCAACGGCAAGGCAAAGTATGAGCGGGAAGACGATCTGTATTTTGCGTTTGTGGACAAGGAGCCGATCATCTTTCAAGCATAAGCTTATGAAGTTACATATTATGAATAATTAGGAGGATAACAACATGATGATGAAGAAAAGTGAGAGAACAGTACAGAAGGTAGAACACGCACAGGGTGGAGAAGGGTACATTTTAAAGGACGCACTGCTGACACCGCAGCAGATGGGTGAGCACTGCACCATGCTTGCAGAGATCGTGCTGGAGCCCGGCTGTGAGGTTGGTCTGCACCAGCATAACGGAACCACGGAGACCTATTATATTTTGGAGGGTGGCGGTATGTACACGGATGACGGAAAACAGTATCCGGTGAAAGCAGGAGACGTAACCTTCTGTGACAATGGCCATTTTCACGCTTTGAAAAATATCGGAGATAAGAATCTTGTGATGATCGCGCTGATTCTGAAGAAAGAGGCGTAAAATGACGGAGCGAGAAAAACCGATAGGGGTATTTGACTCCGGTGTGGGCGGACTCACGGTAGTACGCGAGATCATGCGCAACATCCCCAAGGAACGTATTGTATATTTCGGCGATACGGCCCGCGTACCTTATGGCGGGAAATCCAAAGAGACGATCTTGCGATATTCCAGACAGATCGTGCGTTTTCTGCAATCCAAAGAGGTCAAGGCGATCGTAATCGCCTGTAATACGGCGAGTGCGTTTGCTCTGGAGGAGCTGAGTCAGGAGATTGATATCCCCATTATCGGAGTGGTTAAACCGGGAGCAAAGGTAGCCTGTGCCAGTACGAAGAACAATCGTGTAGGTGTGATCGGGACACAGGGTACCATTTCCAGCGGACTGTATACGGAATTTATCCGAGAGATCAATCCGCAGATTCAGGTGATCGGCAAAGCCTGTCCTCTGTTTTGTCCTCTGGTGGAGGAAAATTGGCGCAAGGATGATCCCATCACGGTGGCGGTCACTGAGCGTTATTTAAAAGAATTGAAGGAGCAGGACATTGATACACTGATCCTTGGATGTACACATTATCCTCTGATCCGCTCTACGATTGCTCAGGTGATGGGAGAAGGGGTGACTCTGGTAAATCCTGCCTATGAGACGGCGTGTCAGCTTCGCACGCTGCTGCAGGATGAGCATCTGGCGAACAATCGCGCATTAGAAGAGGGAGAAGAGCCTTATCGCTTTTTCGTCAGCGATTCGGCAGAGAGCTTCAGCGCCTTTGCAGATTCTATTTTACCCTGCGATATAGAAAATGCGCAGAAGATACCGATTGAGGAGTATTGAATATGACAAAAGATGTACTGGTGAGAATCCGCGGTCTGCAGATGATGGCGGAAGATCAGGATGAGATGGAGATAATTCTGCCGGGAAGCTATTTGATAAAAGACGGACGGCATTATATTCGCTATGAAGAGGCGGTAGAAGGTGCGGAAGGAACCATACAGAACCTGATTAAGATAGATGCTTCGTCTATGGAGGTAACGAAACGCGGTCTGACCAATGTCCGCATGGTATTCGAGAAGGATAAAAAGCATCAGACATACTACGGAACTCCCTATGGAGATATTCCGATCGGTATTCATGTGAAGCATATGGAGATGGAGCACGAGGAGAATCGCCTCAGAGTGACGGTAGATTACGCGCTCGAGATGAACGATGAGCATCAGGCAGATTGCACGATCCATATGGAGGTGCAGTCGAAAGAGGATCAGGATTTCAGATTGAGCTAGACGCTGAAGACGCGTGAACTGTGTATAGGTTATGAATACAACCCCGGTCAGATTTTTCCGACCGGGGTTGTGTGCATAATCTTATTTTTTCTTTTTACCAAGATAAGCAGCCTTAATGGAATCATCTGCCAACAGCTCTTTGCCGGTACCCTTCTTGCTGATCTCACCGGTCTCCATGACGTAGGCGAGATCTGCGCAGTGAAGAGCCATATTGGCATTCTGCTCGATCAGAAGGATAGTTACCCCCTGTTTGTTGATTTCGCGGATGATATCAAAGATGCCCTGTACAATGATGGGAGCCAGTCCAAGAGACGGTTCATCCATCATCAAAAGCTTCGGGCGGCTCATGAGAGCGCGTGCAACCGCGAGCATCTGCTGTTCACCTCCTGAGAGCGTACCGGCCATCTGCCAGCTTCGCTCTTTCAGGCGGGGAAAGAGATCATAGACCCAGTTGATATCCTTCTCCAGATCGTCTTTTCTGAGATAAGCGCCGATCTTGATGTTTTCCAGCACGGTCATATCAGGAAATACATGACGTCCCTCCGGCACCAGAGTGATTCCCTGAGAAATGATAGCCGAGGTATCTGCAGAGGTAATGTCGTTTCCGAGAAAATGAATGCTTCCGGAAACAGACCTCTTCAGACCGGCGATCGTGCGCAGTGTTGTGCTCTTTCCGGCGCCGTTGGCGCCGATCAGGGTCACGATGGACTTTTCAGGTACCTCAAAGGAAATCCCTTTTACGGCCTCGATACCGCCGTAGTTTACTTTCAAATCATTAATCTTCAGCATCGTGCGTCACCCCCAAATAAGCTTCAATTACACGCTGGTTATTCTGGATTTCATCCGGAGTTCCCTGCGCGATCAGACGTCCGAAATCCAGCACGTAAATGCGATCAGAGATCTGCATAACCAGATCCATGTGATGCTCGATCATAAAAATAGAGAGATCGTATTCTCTGCGGATCTGTGCAATAAATTCCGTCAGCTCCTGCGTCTCCTGCGGATTCATACCGGCAGCCGGTTCATCCAACAGCAGCAGCTTAGGCTGTGTAGCCAGCGCGCGCGCGATTTCCAGATGACGCTGTAGACCATAGGGGAGATTGGAAGCAATCTCGTCCTTCAGATGAGCGAGATGCTGTTTTTCCAGAAGCTCCATGGTCTCCCTGCGCATTCTTGTTTCTTCCGCATGATTCAGACGGAGTGTAGCGGAAAATACATTCTGCTTTGCGCGCATGTGTTTTGCGATCAAAACATTATCAAATACCGTCAGATTACCGAAGAGACGGATGTTCTGAAAGGTTCTCGCGATTCCCATTTGAGTGATCTGATCCGGAGTCTTGATGATAGGCTTGACGTCTGCGGCCAGAACGTCGCCGGCATAGAGCTTTTTCATTTTTCCCTTCGGAGAATTGCGCAGGATGGTGGTACCCTGAAAAGCAACTTCACCGAAGGTCGGTTCGTAGATTCCGGTGACGCAGTTGAATGCCGTTGTTTTTCCGGCGCCGTTCGGTCCGATCAGAGCCACGATCTCCCCCTTGTTGACGTCGAGAGAGAGTCCGTTGACAGCTACAACGCCGCCGAACTGCATGGTGACATTTTCCATATGTAATACATTCTCAGCCATTATGCCTCACCTCCGGCAGATTTATTTTTCTTCTTTCGTCGAAACAGACCGAACAGGCCGTCCCATGTAAATTCGTGATTACCCATAATACCACGTCTCCAGAAAAGAACCACGATCATCAGCAGAATCGAATAGATGACCATACGGAAGCCGGTACGGAACAGCGGAATTTCCACGCCCGCGATGGAGAGCGGCTCGTCGAAGAAACGCAGCCACTCCTGACCGCCGTTGATCAGGAAGGAACCGATGATGGATCCGGTCACGCTTCCGATACCGCCAAGGACTACGATCAGCAAAATATTATAGGTCAGGGTGACCTGAAAGGTCTTAGTATCAATGGAACGCATGTAGATAGCCAGCAGACCTCCTGCAATTCCCGTGAAAAAGGAGGAGATCACAAAAGCCAGTTCCTTGTGATGGAACAGATTGATACCCATGGATTCCGCAGCGATGTCATCCTCGCGGATGGCCTTAAATGCACGTCCGTAGGAGGAATTGATCAAGAGCAGCATCAAAGCAATACAGATCGCTGCAATGATCACCGGCTCAAAAATATTTTTGAAGGCCGGGATATTATTCAGGCCGAAGGAACCGTTGGTGACGGTTTCCAGAATCGGAGCGGCCAGAAATGCACGGATGATCTCCGCAAAGCCAAGAGTGGCGATAGCCAGATAGTCACTCTTCAGACGCAGGATCGGAATACCGATCAGTGCGGCGAAGGCAGCAGCCATCAGACCTCCGAGGATCAGCGCCGGGATCATGGGAAGATGAATATTTTCCAGCCACGGCGCGATGCCGTTCACATAATATACGTTCGCACGTACTTCTACCGGGATGGTAAGAATCGCGGTGGTGTAAGCGCCCAGCGCCATAAATCCCGCCTGTCCAAGAGAGAACAGTCCTGTGAATCCGGTCAGCAGATTCATAGCGACCGCAACCACGGCATAGATGGCAGAACGCTCAATGATGGAAATAGCATAGGAGTGACTGGAGGTATCTGCCTGCAAATAGGCGAGAAATCCGCCCACCGCGGCAGCCAGCAGCACACTGAGTACGATATCTCTGGTTGTTTTCTTCTTCATGTTACGCACCTCCTAGACTTTATCGGTCGTCGCTTCACCAAAAATACCGGTGGGACGAACCAGAAGAATAATGATCAGCAGCAGGAACGTAAACGCGTCGGAGTAGGTGGAGTATCCAAAAGCTACCAGCAAGGTCTCGCAGATACCTATGATGAAGCCGCCAACCACAGCACCGGGAATGGAGCCGATACCGCCGAGTACCGCTGCAACGAAGCATTTCAGTCCCGGAAGAGAACCGGAATAGGGGTAGACGGTCATACGATCCGTAAAGTACAAAATAGAACCGATAGCAGCCAGAAAGCTTCCTATTACAAAGGTCATGGATATGGTGGAATCCACCTTGATACCCATCAGGCGTGCAGTCTCCGTATCCTTGGAAACCGCGCGCATAGCCATACCGACCTTGGTATGATTGATGAGCTGGATCAGCAAAATGACCAGCAATACCGTCAGCACCGGTGTGATAAGGGTGACCAGAGACGCGGAAATATCACCGAACTGGAAAATCTTTTTCAGGAAAGTAATCTCCGGATAGGATTTGGGCAGAGCGGTGAAAAGATAGGTCGCCAGATTCTGCAGCAGGTAGCTGACACCGATCGCTGAGATCATGATGGACATACGGGGAGCAGAGCGCAGAGGCTTGTAGGCTGCTTTCTCGATAAGAACGCCGAGCAGTACCGTTCCCAACAGTACGACGGGGATAGAGATAAACCATGGAAAAGATGCCATGGCAAAAATCATAAAATAACCGGCCATCATGAAGATATCTCCGTGAGCGAAGTTGATCAGACGCAGGATACCATATACCATGGTGTAGCCGATAGCGATCAATGCATATGCGCCGCCCAGAGAAATTCCGGTAAGTAAATGCTGTATGAGTGTAGTGATACTCATGTACGGGCCTCCTTGAAGTTGAAAATTTTTAACGCAGGCAGAGCATGTTTCATGCGGATATTCTGCTGCGTTGAATCACAAAATGAGGGCGAAGGAACGCTTCGCCCTCTGAAATATAAGACTTTGATTACTGAACGGTTACGGTCTTCAGGAACTCAAATTTTCCATCTTTTACAATATCGATATATGCGGTATCCTTTTCAGCATCGCCGATGGCATCAAACTTGATGTTGCCGGTAACGCCTACATGCTCTACCTCCTGAAGCGTTGCCTTGACAGCCTCACCCTCGGTTGACTGAGCGGCCTCAATGGCATCCAGCATGGTGTTGTATGCGTCAAAGCACAGAGCGGTGTTACCAACGATAGAGTCGTTGCCGCCGTTTCTGTCGATTCTTGCGCTGTCCGCATTGAGCCATTCTTTGTAGCCTTTTACAAATTCAACGGCAACCTCATTAGAATCGTCAGCCTCATCAAAGAACGTGGAGCATACCATGCCTTCTGCGTATTCCTGACCGGCATTGTCGATAATGGTGGTGTTATACCATGTGTCACCGGCCATGAAGGCAGCTTCAATACCCAGCTCACGCGCCTGCTTGATCACCAGCGGCGCAGTCGTGATGGAGGTCGGAGCGAAAATACACTCTGCACCGGCAGCCTTCACCTCTGTCAGAATCGCCTTAAAATCAGACTGATTTGTCTGGAACTGCTGATCGGTTACGATCTCTCCGCCAAGCTCCTTAAATTTCTTTACGAAATAAGCGGCAAGACCGGTGGAATAGTCGTCTCCAAGCTGCTCGATCACAGCAGCCTTGGTATATCCCTCATCGAATGCATACTGTGCCATTACGCTGCCCTGAAACGGATCAAGGAAACAGGTACGGAAATACCACTCGCATCCGGAAGTAACCTGCGGGTTGGTGCAGGAAACGCCGATGGCCGGAATGCTTGCATCCGCGAAGATCGGACCGGCAGCGATGGAAACACCGGAACCGTAGGAACCAAGTACGCCTACCACGCCGTCAGCTACCAGCTTCTGAGCAGCGGTAACAGCTTCGGTCTTATCGGATTTATTGTCTACCTCATCCAGCTCTACCTGATATTCCACACCGTCGATGGTAACCGTCGGGCGGATTTCATTAGCATAACGGGCACCCTGAATTTCCTGAATACCGCCGCCGCCGTTCTCACCTGTCTGCGGCTCAAAGATACCGATCTTGATCACATCCTCTGCGGAAACCGCGCTTCCGATCATGCCAACGGTCATGCAGGCTGCTGCTGCCATGGTACATACTTTTTTAAAATTCATTTTTTCTCCTCCTTCATTTTAACGCCTTTGCGGAGAAAACAAATGTCTTTACCACAAAAACAATCTTGTCACTATTATAACAGAGAATTTCAAAATTACAAGGAAAAGTTGTGGATTTGTACATGAAAATATTTGAAGTTGCACATGTATATATCGCATTATGAAAAAATGTGATATGATAGCAATAAAAATTATTCCGGAGGAGTGGATGCTATGTTAATAATAAAGAATATCCGTATTCTGGATCCGGTGTCAGGTATGGATAGGGTCGGAGATCTGACGATCGAGGGCGGCATAATTCAGTCGCTGGGAGATCGTGCTTTGCCCAATGCGGACGATCAGATCATAGATGGCAGCGGACTGGTCGCTGCACCGGGACTGGTGGATGTACACGTTCATTTTCGGGATCCGGGATTGACTTACAAAGAAGATATCCTTACCGGTTCTGCGGCAGCGGCTGCGGGAGGGTATACCAGTGTGGTATGCATGGCGAACACAAAACCGGTGGCGGACAATGAAGAGACAGTCTCTTATATTGTGGAAAAGGCAAAACAGGCCGGAATTCATGTCTACACAGCGGCAGCTGTCACGAAGGGATTTCACGGGAAAGAGCTGACAGATTTTGAGAGACTGCGGACCTGCGGAGCCGTAGGATTTACAGATGACGGGATTCCGCTGCAGGATCGGGAAATCGTGAGAGAGGCCATGAGGAAGCTTCGTGCGATGGATCTTCCTATCAGTCTCCACGAGGAGGATCCGTCCATGATCCTTCGTCCGGGGGTACATCAGGGAAGCGTGGCAGAGCAGCTTGGATACGGCGGAGCCCCGTCCGCATCGGAATATACTATGGTAGAGCGTGATTGTGCGTTGGCGTTGGAAACAGGAGCAAAGGTGGATATACAGCATATCAGTGCCAAGGAGACGGTGGAGCTGGTGCGTCGGGCAAAGGCAGCAGGAGCAGATGTACATGGTGAAGTAACGCCACAGCATTTCTCTGCCACAGAGGAGCTGGTACTGGAAAAGGGGAGCCTTGCGAGAGTGAATCCGCCTCTTCGCACAGAGGAAGACCGACAGGCGCTGATTCGGGGACTACAGGATGGTACCTTAGATCTGATTGCTACAGATCATGCCCCTCACAGTCGGGAGGAGAAGGCTGGAGATATCAAGGAGGCGCCCAGCGGCATGATCGGACTGGAAACGGCGCTGGCGCTGGGGATTACGCAGCTGGTACGACCCGGATATCTGACGCTGCCGCAGCTTCTGGAGAAAATGACGGTAAATCCGGCGAAGCTGTATAAGCTGGATGCGGGAGAATTGCGGGTTGGCGGGCCGGCAGATCTTGTGATTTTTGATGAAAAAGAGCAGTGGACGGTGACGGACGATTTTGTCTCTAAGGCGAATAATTCCCCATTTATCGGATGGAAACTGGTCGGAAGAGTAAAATATACCATATGTAATGGAGAGATTGTATTTCAAAGATAAGGGGTTCGAAAGCATCAGGGATATGTTTGAGGATGAAGGATAAAGAGCGCAAGGAGGAACGAGATGAGCAAAATACTGGAGAACAGAAGTCTTGGACAGGACTTTTTTCTGATGAGGGTAGAGCATGATAATAACGCACATATGGGGCAGTTCTATATGCTGCGGGCTTGGAAGTATTTCCCGGTATTGAGCAGACCCATCAGCGTCTATGATGCGGATGAGAAGAGCGTAAGCTTTCTATATAAGGTAGTGGGACAGGGAACAGAGCTTCTGTCAAAACTGAAGGCAGGAGATGAGATCACACTGGACGGAGCTCACGGCAACGGTTTCCCGGAGGCTGAAGGCAAAAAGAGGATTGCACTGGTGGGTGGCGGAGTAGGTATCGCTCCGTTGTATCTGGCAGCAAAGACCTATAAGAAGGCGGAGCCGCAGGCACAGGTGGATATTTACCTTGGCTTCAGCGGTGAGCCCATTTTGATAGAAGAATTTCAAAACGCAGCCGATAAGTTGACGGTGAATGTGGGCGGCTTTGTGACGGATGACATCGATCCGACGGCATATGACATGATCGTCACCTGCGGACCTACGATCATGATGAAGGTTCTCTACGAGAAATGCGTCCGTGTAGGCTATCGTCATCCACTGTATGTTTCTATGGAAAACCGTATGGCGTGCGGCATCGGCGCATGTCTCGTATGTACCTGTAAGACAAGCAAGGGCAATCGAAAGGTCTGCAAGGATGGACCCGTGTTCCCGGGAAGTGAGGTATTTGGAAATGAGTGATAGATTAAAGACAAGCTTTGCAGGCATAGCATTTAAAAACCCCGTAGTTCTGGCCTCCGGTACCTGCGGCTTCGGCCGGGAGCTGAACGAATATTTTGACATCGAGCGACTTGGAGGACTTTGTTCGAAGGGACTGCTGGAGCATCCGGTAGCAGGGAATGACGGTATCCGTATCTGGGAGACAGCGAGTGGAATCATGAACAGCGTTGGTCTGGAAAATCCCGGTATTGATGCCTTTGTGGAGAAGGATCTGAACTGGATCAACGGAAAAGATCTGGTAAATATTGTGAATCTTGGCGGTCATTCTATGGAGGATTACATCAGCGGGGCCGAGAAGCTGAACAAAGTACAGCTGGATCTGGTGGAGCTGAATATCTCCTGTCCGAACGTCAAGGCGGGAGGAATGAATTTTGGAACTAAGACGGAGGTTGCAAGAGAGATCGTGCGGGAAATCCGTGGAATCTGCAAGCATAAGCTGGTGGTAAAGCTTTCACCGAATGCGGAGAATATTGTTTCTTTGGCCGGAATGTGCGAGGAAGAGGGCGCGGACGGCGTTTCCTTGACAAACACATTTTTGGGGATGGCCATTGATCTGAAGAAAAAAGCTCCGGTATTTCACAATGTTTATGCAGGACTTTCCGGACCTGCGATCAAGCCGATCGCTCTGCGTATGGTACATCAGGTGGCACACAGTGTATCTATTCCCGTAATGGGACTCGGCGGTATCACTACATGGCAGGATGCGGTAGAGTTCATCATGGCGGGTGCCACGGTGATTCAGGTAGGTACGGCTACCTTTATGAAGCCCGATATCAGTATGGATATTATAGAAGGTATGGAAAAATATCTTGAGGAGAATGGCTACGAGAGTATTGACGAGATCAGAGGAATCATATAGTATGACTAAATGAAGCAAAGTATCAGAACTTAAACGGAAAAGAAAGAGGTCGTGGCTGGCATGTGGTGGATACGAAGCATTAAGCAGAACACAGAGAAAGAAAAGCAAAGATTATTAAATAATCAGGCAGAGCTGGACACTCTGCGAGAGCGTCTGGTATTGATTCTGGTAACGGTTCTGCCGCTCGTAACGATTTTGCAATGGGGATTATCCTTTTTTACAGACAGTCTGACACAGAGAAGACCTGCCTATTTAACGATTAGTGTGATTCTTCTGGTAATAGAGCTGTTCTACCGACTCTGGAAACGTCCGCAGTTCACCTATTTTCTGATCGCTATTACACTGACGGCATATGAAGCGGTTAAAAATTCGTATTATACGCCGGGAATGCCAAGCACGATGGAAATCTGTATTTTGTTTATCATTCCATTATTTTTGCCAATGAAAAGTATTTATGTGACCGGTATACAAATGTGTTCGGCGATCCTTTACATGCTGATCGCCATGCCGATCAAGCCTGCATTTATCAGAGGTGAGGAATGCATCAACATTGTTCTGGCAAGCTTGGTGGCGTTAATTCTCGGGCAGGTGGAACGCAAAGCCATTCTTGAGAATTATGAGTTGAAACGAATCGCCTATATTGAGGAACGAACAGATACACTGACCGGTGTATGTAACAGAAGAAAGCTGTTTGAGGATGTGAAGGCACTGGAGAGTGAGTATACAGGAGATATCGGTCTGTTTGTACTGGATATAGACTATTTTAAGGATTATAATGATACCTACGGACATTTGCAGGGAGATGAATGTCTTAAGGCGATCAGCCGGTTACTTCGTACGGTGGGACAGAGTGCGTCTTTTGATGTGTATCGTTATGGCGGGGAAGAGTTTGTCGGTCTTGTGAAAAATCAGACCGCTATTGCCGTGGGAGAGATCTGCGAAAGGATTCGCAGAGAAGTAGAAGATTTACAGCTGAGGCACATAAAGAGTGTAAATGGAATCGTGACCGTATGTATAGGATATTCTGTGAGCAACGCACAGCAGAGAAAAAACTATGAGGCGTTGTTTTTGGAAGCGGATACCGCCGTATATAAAGCAAAGGAATCCGGCAAAAACCGGGTGATCCGATTTAGCTGATCTGAATATGTAGCAAAAAATATGTCGCAGGAGCCTTGTGTTCTCCTGCGACATATTTGTCTTAAAGCATCATTAAAATACCTGTTATGCTACTTATTTTTCCGAAAACGGGCGAACAATCCCTTTTTCTTTGGAGTCGGAGCCTCCAGCGGCCCGCGCACACCCTTGACTGCGGTAATATAGATACCGCTGACCGTGGCCTTGACTTCTTTCTTTACCGGAATCAGATCAAAGACATTCGCATCTGCTACCAAGGTCATGACTCTCGGTCCAATCTTGGCTTTGACGATGGGCATCTTGGAACGACGCATAAGCTTCGGAGTCTGATCAATGACCATCTGAGGAAGACCGGAATCCTTTAACCTCAGCATCTTTTTATCGATGACCAGCATGGAGACCGTCTGTTTTGCAGCCTCCATCTGTGCCTGCTGTTCGTTCTGGCGCTTTTGAAGACGTCTTCCAAAGAAATAAAGTCCCGCAAGCACGGCAATTAGAATAATTAAGATGATAATAAGTATGTTTGCAATTGACATTTCTTTCCTCCCTTAAAATTAACTTTTTACATTCTAACATTCTTTTGTCGAAAGTGCAATAATAATCGGT
>JAUNCG010000020.1 GCA_030526715.1 Eubacteriales bacterium | reverse complement strand
AAGGCAACGGACTCTGACTCCGTCATTTCAAGGTTCGAATCCTTGTAGCCCTGTTGAAGCATCTCGTTTGAGATGCTTTTTTTATTTTCCTCTGCGGAACATTCGTGAAATGTTCGTTCTGCGGTTTCCAGAATCTCCTCTCACAATATGGTAAGTTGATTGACTTTTGCCTTAGCAGGTGTATAATCAGGTTAACACGTTTTTTAAAGGAGATCAACATGAGTACAATGAACATCAGCCTGATGACAGACCTGTACGAGCTCACTATGATGCAGGGCTATTTCAGGAATCAGTGCAATGACACCGTCGTTTTTGATCTGTTTTACCGCGAGAATCCATCCGGCAACGGATTCGCGATTGCGGCAGGTCTGGAACAGGTGATTGATTATATCAAGAAGCTTCGTTTCGACGCAGAGGATATTGAATATCTGGATTCTCTGCATATTTTCGAAAAAGATTTTCTTGATTATCTCGGCAATTTCCGCTTCAGCGGTGATATTTATGCGATTCCCGAGGGTACGGTCGTGTTCCCGCGTGAGCCGCTTTTGAAGATCATCGCACCGATCATGGAAGCGCAGCTCGTGGAGACAGCTTTGCTCACCATCATGAATCACCAGAGCCTGATCGCTACCAAGGCTGCCAGAGTCGTTTATGCCGCCAAGGGGGACGGCATCATGGAATTCGGTCTTCGCCGCGCTCAGGGACCAGACGCCGGTATTTACGGCGCCAGAGCGGCAGTAATCGGCGGATGTGTCGGTACTTCCAATGTACTGACAGGCAAGCTGTTTGACGTTCCGGTAAAGGGCACGCACGCCCACAGCTGGATCATGAGCTTCCCGGATGAGTATACCGCCTTCAAGAAATATTCAGAGATGTATCCGGATGCCTGCTGTCTGCTGGTAGATACCTACGACACGCTGAAATCCGGTGTTCCGAATGCCATCCGCGTATTTAAGGAGATGCGTGAATCCGGTATAGAATTAAAGAATTACGGCATCCGCCTTGACAGCGGCGACCTCGCCTATATGTCAAAGCGCGCCCGTCACATGCTGGACGAGGCAGGATTTGCTGATGCGTTCATCTCCGCTTCCAGCGATCTCGATGAATATCTGATCGACAGCTTAAAGACGCAGGGCTGCAAGATCACCTCATGGGGCGTCGGCACCAATCTGATCACCTCCAGAGATTGTCCCGCTTTCGGAGGCGTGTATAAGCTGGCCGCTGTGCGTTTGGCAGACGGAACCTTCATTCCGAAGATCAAGCTGTCCGACAATACGGTAAAGATCACGAATCCGGGCAATAAGACCGTCTATCGAATCTATGACAAGGAGACCGGCAAGATCCGCGCAGATCTCATTTGTCTGGCGGACGAGACGTTTGACGAAAACGAGAGTATGACCATCTTCGATCCTCATGAGACATGGAAAAAGACAAAGATTCAGGGTGGCTCCTACACTCTGCGCGAGCTTCTTGTTCCGATCTTCCTGAACGGCGAGTGTGTCTACACCTCTCCGAGCGTCATGGAGATCCGCGATCTCTGCTTTAAAGAGCAGGATACTCTCTGGGACGAGAGCCGTCGTCTGGTAAATCCGCAGGAGGTCTATGTGGATCTGTCAGATAAGCTCTATGATATCAAAATCAAGCTGCTTCATGAAATGGAGCAGGATTAAAAAAAAGCACCCGCAAGGGTGCTTTTTTTTACACTTTTCTCAATTCTCTCACAGAGCTCCGCTCCTGAATCTCCACCGGGAACTCATAGGTCGCCTGATAATTGGCGTCCCGAATGAGACGTATCATATGCTGTGCGGCACACTCTCCCAGACGTTCCATGGGATTCGATACAGACGTCAGCGGTATCGCATTCAGTCCCGCGAGCTCCGAATTATCGATGCTCGTCAGAGACATTTCCTCCGGTATCCGCACTCCCTCCGTCATCAAAAATCCTGTCAATTCATGTGCCACCTCATCATTGTAGCAAACGCATGCCGTACAGCCGTGCAGACGCTCCAGCAGCTTAGACCGCATGGTCGGAAAATCCTTCATCTCCTGTGTATCGATCCAGCAGACCCTTCTTTCTTTGATCGGAATCTCTGACTCCAGCAACGCACGCAGGTATCCCTGATACCTTCTGCGCCCCTGCCCGTCGTCCGCCTTAAAAATGCCCGCAATATCGCGATGTCCGTGCTCGATCAGATAATGAGTGGCCATGTAGCCCGCCTCCTCATCATTCATGCTCACATGAGGAATGTTCAGATCCGGATAAAAGCTGTGGAAAAACAGCACCGGAACCCCTTCCGAATGAAGCTGTCGATAATACTTCAGATTCGGGCTGGGAAGTCCGCTCATGACCGGTTCCGCAATCACGGGATTGCCATTCTGCTCCCTCAGAAGACGGATCAGCAGCTGCCGTTCTGTCTCCAGATGATTATTGCTGAACACGATATTCGCATCATAGCCCGACTCCTCCAGCACACGCACCATAGATTTCAGGATACGCGGAAAGATATAGCCGTCCACATAGGTGCTGATGATAGTCACCGTAGAGGAAAGCTCACGCCTCGGACGCGCCTGTGCATATCGCACATAGGTGCCACTCCCCTGACGGCGTTCCAGATATCCTTCCCGCTCCACGACCTCCAGCGCCTGTCGAACGGTCTGGCGGCTGATACCAAACAGCTTACTGATCTCCTGCTCCGGCTCCAACCGCATACCGTCCTTCAGTTCCCCGGATTGGATTCTTCCAAGAATCCATTCTGTTACTTTCTCATACTTAGGTACTCTTGCCATAACTCCTCACCTCAAGAGCTGCCTCATTCCCATGAAGCACACTCTTATCGGTCTAATCAACCTTTTTTCTTCTTTGTAGTTACGTCAAGTACAACCGCGCCCAACAGAACGGCGCCTTTTACCACCTTCTGCAGGTCTGTAGACAGACCAAACATGGACATACCATTATTCAGGACACCCATTACCAGCGCTCCGACTACTGCTCCGACGATGGTACCTACGCCACCGGCTGCAGCCGCGCCACCGATATAGCAGGATGCGATGGCATCCATCTCAACACCGTCACCCATTTTCGGGTTCGCGCCACCCTGACGTGCAGAAAGGATGATACCTGCGATTGCCGCCAGAACACTCATGTTTACATAGATCCAGAAGAATACCTTCTTGGTATTGATACCGGAAAGTCTTGCCGCTTTGGCATTACCACCCAGAGCGTAGATCTGACGACCCGCTACTGTCTTACTTGTCACAAAATGATAGATCGCTACGATCACACCGAGCACTACCAGCTGAACCGGAATACCGTGATACTGACCCAGCTTGATGAAGAAGAACCATACCAGAAGTAGAATGACCGCATCTCTGATCATCATCTGCCACGGAACGATATTTGCAAAACCGTACTTGTTATTTGTCTTGATCGTCTTCACTTCAGAGAAGATTAGGCACACGCTGACTACTGCAGCCACGAGAATACAGATCAAATCCAGCATGCCGTCCTCGCCTGCAAGATTGATGGTAGGCAGGAAGCCGGTGCCGACAAATGCATAATCTGCCGGAAGCGGTCCAACCGTCAGAGACTTCAGCAGCGTATAGGTAAGACCACGTCCCATCAGCATGGTTGCCAGAGTTACAACGAACGGCGGGATCTCAAGATATGCGATGAACACGCCTGCAAAAAGACCCACTACAAGACCGATACCGATCGCTACCAGCCATGCGAGACCTACCGGCCATCCCTGCTCCACTACGAGCTTTGCCGCACAGGCCGCGCCAAGCGCTACGGTAGATCCGACGCCCAGATCGATGTTACCGGTCAATACGCAGAGCAGCATACCGGTTGCCAGAATGATGATATAACCATTCTGCATGATCAGGTTGTTGATGTTGGTCGGTGTTGCATTTGATCCATTGGTAAGTACATAAAAAATAATGAAGATAATAACCAGCGCCGCAATCATACCAAATGATTTCAGGTCAAGGTTCGTATATTTTTTCTTAGCGGTTTCCATTAATTTTTCTCTCCTTTCGCATTGCTGTCCATGATGCACTTCATGATGCGCTCCTGACTCAGCTCGTCGTGATTCAACTCACCTGCAATCTTTCCTTCGTTGATGATATACGCACGGTCACAGGTACCGATGATCTCCTGCATCTCAGAAGAGATCACGATGACTGCCTTACCGGAGCGTGCCATATCGTTGATCGCACAGTAAATCTCGTATTTTGCACCGACATCGATACCTCGTGTCGGCTCGTCCAGAATCAGGACGTCCGGCTGTGTCATCATCCATTTTGCCAGAACGACCTTCTGCTGGTTACCGCCGGACAGGGATCCGACCGTCTGGTTGATGGACGTCGCCTTCACGTTGATCAGCTTCTTATACTCCTCAGCCTCAAGATTCTCCTTACGCTGATCCACGATCTGTCCGTTGGCGTAATAATTGCGCAGAGCTGCCATTGTCATGTTCGTCTTGATATCATTGATCAGAACCAGACCGTAGGTCTTACGATCCTCAGAGGTATAGGCGATCTTGTTATCGATGGCATCCTTTACCGTCTTGGTGCTGACCTTCTTACCGTGCATATAGACCTCGCCGGAGATCTTCTGTCCATAGGAGTGGCCAAACAGGCTCATCGCAAACTCTGTACGTCCGGCGCCCATCAGTCCGGCAAGACCGACTACCTCACCGGCGCGGACCTTGATATTGATATTCTTCAGAATCTGCATATCCGCAATCTCCGGATGATAGCAATTCCAGTTCTTGACCTCCATAACCACATCGCCGATCTTACAGTTATCACGGATCGGATAACGGTTGTTCATCTCACGGCCAACCATTCCCTTGATGATACGATCCTCAGACCACTCATCCACGCCCTTCTTCAAGGTCTCGATGGTCTTACCGTCTCGAATGATCGTAATAGAATCTGCAACATAGCTGATCTCGTTCAGCTTATGAGAAATGATAATGCAGGTCACACCCTTCGCTTTGAGCTCCAGCATGATATCCAGCAGCTGCTGCGACTCCTCATCATTCAACGCCGCTGTCGGCTCATCCAGAATCAGCAGCTCTACATTCTTCGCCATAGCCTTGGCGATCTCGATCAGCTGCTGCTTACCTACACCCAGCGTATTGACCGGCGCATTCAGATTCTCATTCTCCAGTCCCACATGCGCCAGAGCCTCCTTCGCGTTACTTCTGGTCTTGGTCCAGTTGATGACGCCGCGCATGGAGGTCTGCTCATTTCCCATGAACACGTTCTCCGCAATGGAGAGGTACGGGCTCAGCGCCAGCTCCTGATGGATGATAACGATGCCCTTCTCTTCACTATCCTTGATTTTATGGAATTTACACGTCTCACCCTTGTAAATGATGTCTCCTTCGTAGGTTCCATAGGGATATACACCGGAAAGTACGTTCATCAATGTTGATTTTCCGGCTCCGTTCTCGCCGCAAAGCGCATGAATCTCGCCCCTTTTCACCTGCAGGTTGACATCATCCAGAGCCTTCACGCCCGAAAACGCCTTCGTTATGTTTTTCATCTCCAGAATAATATCAGACATGCCTTTCCTCACTCCTTTTCTTTTTTGTTTCTTAACCAAAGATAAGCGGCGGATGATTCCGCCGCCAAATCTCTTTTTTCATAATTCAGTTATGAGCTTATTTCAGCTGATCCTCTGTGTAGTAGCCGCCGTCGATCAGAACTTCCTGATAGTTGGACTGATCTACTGCAACCGGTGTACACATGTATGTCGGAACTACGATAGCGCCGTTGTCATACTGCTCTGTATCGTTGATCTCCGGCTCAGTTCCCTGAAGCACTGCATCAACCATGGTTACAGCCTTGGAAGCCAGAAGACGGGTATCCTTGTAGATAGACATAGTCTGTGTTCCGTCGATGATGTTCTTGGTAGCCATAACCTCAGCATCCTGACCGGTTACCAGCGGCCAGTTGTCTGCGCTGTAGCCTGCGCCAAGAAGAGCTGCCTTTACGCCGTATGCGAAACCGTCGAATGCGGTGCAGGCAATGTCAAGATCCTCGTCAGCATAGTTTGCTGTCAGGATGTTCTCGCAGTTTGCCTGAGCAGTCTCCTGAGACCATCTGAGGATACAGGTATCTTCGAAGGAAGTTCTGCCGGACTTGCAAACCAGTGTGCCGTCATCCAGATACTCCTGAAGTACTTCCATAATACCATTGTACAGGAACAGTGCGTTGTTATCGTCCGGAGATCCCATGAAGAACTCGATGGTGTAGGACTCGCCAGCCTCACGAGCTGCGTCAAGATCCTTATGCTCCTTGATATAGTTAGCGATTACAGTACCAACGCCCTTATTATCGAATGTTGCATAGTAAGAAACAGCGTCTGTATCCATCAGAAGACGATCGTAAGCGATGATCGGGATACCTGCTTCTTTCGCCTGTGCCTCTGCGTTAACCAGAACACCGGAGTCGATAGCTGCGATAACCAGACAGTCAACCTGCTTACCGATGTAGTTCTCCAGCTGAGATACCTGCTGAGCGGTATCATCCTCTGCATACTGAAGCTCTACGTTGTAGCCCTTCTCTTCCAGCTGTGCCTTCATGTTCGCACCGTCGTTGATCCAACGCTCAGAAGACTGTGTCGGCATCAGGATACCTACGGTCTTTGCATCATCTGCGGATGCCATAGCTCCGAGGCTGAGTACCATGGTAGCTGCAACAGCTGCACTTACTAATTTCTTGTTCATTTCTTTTCCTCCTTTAATATAGGTGATTTCCACGTCATACAACCTCCGAAGTTGTACGAACCTCCGCGTACAAAAAAATACAAATTGTCGATTCCCGTTTGTCGTTTTCGACAATTGTATTTATGTTTTTGCATCGCTTTGTATGCATTATATCTCATTTCTTTTCTTAGCGTCAAGCAATACTTTTTTCTTTTTTATTTTATGTACATAATATACAAATGTAATTGTACGTACATTTTTAGTCTATGTGTCCAGCATTGTACAAAATTGACTATTTTTCAAGGAATAAAAAATGACGGATCGAGCCGCCATTCTTTACATTTTGTCTATTATGCCTCATCCCCGGTCAGACGGAGGATATCTCTCATCTCTTCCGGCTCCATATCCAGAATGATCGCCAGCTCGTTCACGCTGAAGGCAGATTCCTTCCCATCCTCATCCTCCGACAGCTCCTTTACCGCCTCGTCCAGCTTCTTCACCTTCTCCACGAGATAATCATCCTCAAAATCCTGCTGCCGCTGTTGTGCCACTACACGTTTTAATCCCCGGCGGATCTCCTCATACAGCCATTCATCACTCTCATCCTGTCGCTGTTCCAGCGCAAGAAACAGGCTGACATTCGCCTCTTGAATCAGATCTGCCAGCAGCAGCTCCCCGTTATGTATCTGCAATGCGATATCTACTGCTCTTTGCAGATATGCTTCCATAGCCTGTCCCTCCAGAGAAGCGCGGTATTCGCGCAGATATTCACGCTCCTGAGGACTGAGCTTCGCCTGCGCAGCCTGCGAACCGGTCTCCTCCGCATCCTGCGTCTGAGCCTGCACAGCCCCGGACGCTGCATCCTCAGGCTCTGCCCCTTCGATCTGCACGCCCTGCAGTCGCAGATAACGCAGAAGCTCCAGCATCTGCGCCTCCTGCAATTCCAGTCCCGCAAAGGCCTGTGCTATCTGTTCTTTTTTTAATTGCTTATCCTGTGCCTGCGCGATCTGTATCAGGGCAAGCATTTGCTCTTTAAACTTCTGAATCTCCATATCCATCCTCCGTACTTCCAAATTGCTTCCGAATATTATCTTTTTCATACTCTTCTTTTACAGTAGCTAATATAACATACTCCTGTACATTTTTTAATATTTGCTTTTTATTTTTTAGCGAGTCTGGTACAATCAGTTTACCATATACTATTTTATTATCAGGGGGCACACCATGACGCTTGGTTTACTATTATTTCAACAAATGATCTCTATGATGCTCATCGCGCTTATGGGCTATACCGCCGTGAAAACCGGCATAGCAAAAAGCAGGGACAGCGCAGTTCTCTCTACGCTCCTTCTCTATCTGATTACGCCCTGCCTCATAATCAGCGGGCTGCAGATGCCTTTTACTATGGATAAGCTGGCCGCTCTGCTGCTGGCCTCGGCGGGAGCGCTCATTGCTCATCTGCTCTTCATCGGCATCTGTCATGTATTAAAAAAACACACAAATTTTTCTTCCATTGAGCTGGCATCCATGATCTATTCCAACGGCGGCAATCTGATCATCGCTCTGGTGACGGCTCTTCTGGGAGAGGATCATATTTTTTACTGCTGTCCTTTTATTCTGGTACAGCTGATCTTCTACTGGACCCACGGCGTGACTCTGATCGGCGGAAAAGGTCACGCGAATCCGCGCAAGATCATCACCAATCCCAACATTATCGCTCTGATCGCCGGACTTGTGCTGTTTATTTTTAACATCTCACTGCCTACGATCCTGAAATCTACCGTAGCTACGGTGGGCGGCACCATCGGTCCTGTATGTATGATCATGCTGGGGATGATCATGGCGGAAGCCAATTTGAAGGAGGTCTTCCTCTCCCTGCGCAGCTGGATCGTCTGCCTTTTTCGCCTGATCCTATTTCCCCTCCTCTTTATCCTGACGATCAAGATCACCGGAATGGCATACATGATCCCCTCCGCAAAAGATATCCTGATGATCCTGCTTCTCTCGGTCTGCGGACCGGTGGGCGCCACCGTCACACAGATGGCCAGTCTGTTCCACAATCATGAAGAACAGGCCGGCGCCATCAATATCATGTCTGTGATCCTCAGCATCGTGACGATGCCTCTGATCATTTCTTTTTATCAGGTTTTTATCTGATAGCGTTCTGCACGCTATGCCTCCAGTTGTCTTCCCATAAAGTTGGCGGCACAGCGCGCCACCATGCTCTCCGTCTCTCCCATCCGCACCTGCGGATTCTTCCCCATCAATACGACTGCGCCGATCGCGTCTCCCTCACACAGAATCGGACTGATCACCTGCGCGCGCTTCTCCTCGTTCTTTTCCAGAATCTCCACATACTTGTGATCCGACAGGTTATGAAGTACATTCTCCCGTCCATCGATCAGCTCCTCCAGAGAACCGCTGATCTGCTTTCCCACATATTCCCGTTTCACACCTCCGGCCGTGGCAATGATCTGATCCTTGTCCGTGATACAGATGCCGTGCCCTGTCGTCTGCGCCAGAGATTCCGCATATTCCTTGGCAAAATTCCCCAGCTCCCCTATAGGTGAATATTTTTTCAAAATGATCTCACCCTCCCGGTCGGTAAATATCTCCAACGGATCTGCCTCACGGATTCTCAGAGTTTTTCGTATTTCCTTTGGAATGACCACGCGTCCGAGGTCATCGATCCTTCTCACAATGCCTGTAGCTTTCATAAAAAATTCCTCCATCTACTGTACTTTCCGATACTGGGAATAGTATCTGTAGATGGAGGATTTTTATACAATTTATTCTGTCTCAGCAGTCTCGGTCTCTGTAGCGGCCTCGGTCTCGGATGTTGCTTCCGTTTCCGATACAGCCTCGGTCTCGGATGCAGCTTCCGTTTCCGTCTCCGGCTCCTGATATACGGTATATTTATCGAAATAAGTCACCTTATCCCATACCTTGGTATTCACGGTAAACTCTTCCGGCTCCCAGCCTTCGAGCTTCTCATCGTAGAGAGCGTCCTTGCGTTCCTCAACGATCTCTTCCTTGCGCTCCTCGGTAGCTTCCTCATCGAACATCGACTTCATCTGTACCACGTAAAAACCATTGTCTGTCTGTACCGGCTCGTCGTAGATCTGACCATCCTCCGTCAGCGTCTCAGCCGCCGTCTTCATCTCCTCTACTACATAGCTGTCGTCATCCTCTGCCGTACCGTAGGAGGTCGTCGATGTCGTCTTCGTCTCATCTACAGCCTTCAGCGCGTCCTCAAGAGTCTCACCATCCTTGACTGCATCGATGATGCTCTGTGCCTGCTGCTTGATCTCTTCCTTTTCCTCATCCGTGCGCTCTACCGTCTCGCCCTCATCATTCGTGTAGGAGCCGGTGGTAAGGAACGCGTACTCTACAGTCTTCTGCGCCGCTTCCTCGTCGCTGACCTCTGTATCTACATCCGCCTCGATGGCTTCACGCATCTTATCCTGAATGGTGTACAGTGTCAAAACGCGCTCTACCGTCTCCTGATCTGCCATCATGGCATCCAGAACCTCCTTGGAATTATCCGCTATGAACTGCTCTGCCGCAGCCTTGATCTCTGCCTGCTCTTCCTCTGTGATCTCCACCTGATACTCCGACATATGCTTCTCGAGGATCAGCATCGTCTTGAGACTATCCATCATCTGATCCTTGAAGGTGTCGCCGTAGGCTGTGCCGCTTCCGGTCAGATCCTGCTCCCAGAGATTGTCTGTTCCAAACAGCGCTCCAAGATAAGACTCCGTTCCCGCCTGATTAAAACGAAGCATAAAGTTCGCAACATTCAGTGTGATCTTCTCTCCGTCCATCGTTGCCACTGTCGCCGTCTTGCTCACGCCGGAGCATCCGGTCATGGTTCCCATCATGAGCGCTGCGCACACCGCTGCAGTCAAAATTCTTTTTCCAAATTTGTTCATTGTTCTTCTCCTATCGTTCAAAATCCTCTGCGACACGATACCTTCCAATGTTGCCGCAATCTGTATTTCAGTATATCCCTTTTTCCGGATTCCCGCAACGGTTTTCTGACTGTGATCGACGGTTTTTCAGCGAATTCAAATTTCTTTCACAATTCCGTACAGCTCCTTTTCAGGCTCCGCGCATTCTCTCTCACACCAATATTCCCCGGATATCCTCCAGTAGACTCGACGTCAGAGCCAGCACATCCAGATGATCCTTCGGGGATCTGCGGGGCTTGCTGTAAATAAAATGAGGCTGCGCACCCACCACGAACTTCATTCGCGCCTTGTGCTTTTTGATTACTTCCTCGATCTTCTTCGGATCTGCCTGCGTATGCTCATACATCACAAATTTGATATCGTCCCCCTTCTGGGAGATCTCCGTCACAAAGGCATGGTGCGCCTTCGTCCGCAGATTGGCGATAGCCAATAGATTCTGCACCGCCTTAGGTATCTCACCGAAGCGATCGATGAGCTCCTCCAGCATATCGTCATACTCCTCCTGATTCTCGATCGCTGCGATACGCTTATAGATATCCAGCTTCTGATTCTCATTTCGGATATACTTATCCGGGATAAATGCGTCGATATCCAGATCAATGACCGTGTCAAAGCTCTCCTCCACCGTGCGCTCGCCCTTCAGCTCCCGGACAGACTCATTGAGCATCTTGCAGTACAGATCGTATCCTACCGCCTCCATATGACCATGCTGCTCTGCTCCCAGAAGATTGCCTGCCCCACGGATCTCCAGATCGCGCATGGCGATCTTGAAGCCGCTTCCCAGCTCTGTAAACTCACGAATCGCATGCAATCGTTTTTCCGCTACCTCCTTGAGCATCTTATTGCGCCGGTACATCAAAAACGCATATGCGGTACGGTTAGAACGCCCCACGCGCCCGCGCAGCTGATAGAGCTGCGACAGACCCATATTGTCCGCATCATGAATGATCATCGTATTGACATTGGAAATATCCAGCCCAGTCTCAATAATCGTCGTGGATACCAGCACGTCAATATCTCCGTTGATAAAATCATACATGATCTGCTCCAGCTCACGCTCCCTCATCTGCCCGTGAGCAAAGGCTACATTTGCCTCCGGCACCAGCTTCGCAATCACATTTGCCATATCTGCGATGGTGTTTACCCGATTATATACATAATAGACCTGACCGCCTCTGGCCAGCTCACGACTGATCGCCTCCCGCACCATTTCCTCATTGTATTCCATGACATAGGTCTGGATCGCGGTTCGCTCCATGGGCGGCTCCTCCAGTACACTCATGTCGCGGATGCCGATCAGGCTCATATGCAGAGTTCGCGGGATCGGAGTCGCCGTCAGTGTCAGCACGTCCACGTTCTGCTTCATCTGCTTGATGCGCTCCTTGTGCTTCACTCCGAAACGCTGCTCCTCATCCACCACCAGCAGCCCCAGATCCTTGAATTCCACATCCTTGGACAGCACCCGGTGCGTGCCGATGACGATATCCACCAGCCCTTTTTTCAGATCTGCAATGGTCTTTTTCTGTTCCGCCGCGGTACGGAATCGGCAGAGCAATCCCACGCGCACGGGGAAATCCTTCATACGCTGCACAAAGGTGTTATAATGCTGCTGTGCCAGAATCGTGGTCGGCACGAGATACACGACCTGTTTGCTCTCCTGCACTGCCTTGAAGGCCGCGCGGATGGCGATCTCTGTTTTGCCAAAGCCCACGTCTCCGCATACCAGACGATCCATGATCTTCGGGCTTTCCATATCCCGCTTCGTAGCCTCGATCGCCAACAGCTGATCCTCCGTCTCCTCGAATCGGAACATCTCCTCGAACTCCCGTTGCCAGACCGTATCCGCTCCGTACACGAAACCATGCTGTTCCTGTCTCGCCGCGTAGAGCTCCACCAGCTCCTTCGCCACACTCTGTACCGCTGCGCGGACGCGGGTGCGCGTCTTATTCCATTCCTGTCCCCCGAGCTTATTCAGCTTCGGCGTCTTTGCGTCGGAGCCGGCATATTTCTGGATCACATCCGACTGCGTAGCCAGCACATAAAGGTTGCTGCCTCCGCTGTACTCGATCTTCATGTAATCCTTGATGACCTTATCCACCTCGATTTTTTCTATTCCACGGTAAATACCAAGGCCATGACTCTCATGCACCACATAATCGCCGATGTTCAGATCCGTAAAGCTCTGGATCTTCTGTCCTTCATAGGTACGGCAGCGCTTCTTTTTCTTTTTTTCCTTACCGAAAATATCACTCTCCGCAATCACCGCAAACCGGATCAGCGGATACTCATACCCCCGATGCATACTGCCGTGCGTTACCAGAATCTCGCCCGACTGAATCTCACGATCGGGATCCTCCGTATAAAAGCTGTTCAGCCCATTGTCCTGCAGATCCTGCGCCAGACGGTGCGCTCTCGTGCGCGACGCACTGAGCAGCGCTACGCGGTAGCCCTCCTTTTTCCACCGGGTCAGATCCTTCACCAGCTGCTCAAAGCTGCTGTTATAAGAGCTGATCGAGCGCACCGTCATACCGCAGGTGGCTGTCACACTCCATTCATCCTTCGGCAGATCCATGATGCACATCCCCAGACAATTCCTGCGGTTCAGCATACCGATGACCGTCTGCGCATGATACAGCAGCTTCGTCTGTCCCGGAAGAAGATATCCCTTAGCCAGACGATGCTTCATGCTCTGCGCGAACTCATCCTCCACCGCCATTCCTTCCTGAGAAATGCGGTTCGGCTCATCCAGCAGAATCAGGGCGTCCTCCCCGAAATAATCCAAAAAAGACACCGTCTCTTCATATAGATACGGCACAAACCCGTCCAGTCCCGTGCGATCTCCCAGCTCTGTCAATCGCTCACAGACCTCCTCCGCCATTGTCTTGACCCGATGTCCTTCCTCCGTCTGCATGGCATCGCGGAAGGTCTTTTCCTGCTTCTTAGCCTCTGCGATGATCTTTTTGCAGGCTCTCTTTGCCTGCACTTCCTCTATAATCAGCTCGCTGGCCGGATAGATCCGCACATGCTCCAGATTCTCGATCGATCGCTGGCTCTCCACATCGAAGCTGCGGATCGAATCGATCTCGTCTCCCCACAGCTCGATTCGGATCGGATTCTCCTCTGTCAGCGGGAAAATATCCACGATACCGCCCCGCACGGAGAACTGCCCGTAATTTTCCACCTGTGACACCTTTTCATAGCCCAGCTCCACAAGCTGACCGGAAAGCCTATCAAAATTCAGCTCACTGTCCCCGGCGAACTCCAGAACCCTGCCGCGTATCTTCTCCAGAGGCAGCATATGATCCATACAGCCCGGAAGAGTCGTAATCACTGTCACTTCCTCATCCTCCAGAAGCGCCTTCAGCGCCGCCATCCTCTGCCGCTCGATCTGGTGGCTCTGGATGTCCGCGCTGTAGAAGATCAGATCCTTGGCCGGGTACAGCAACACCTTCTTATCAAAGAACTGATAGTTTTCATAAATTTCCTTTGCACGCAGATCACTGTAGGTCACGATCAGCTTCCGGCGGTATCCTTCTCCCACACAGTACATCAGATGTGATTTCTGTGCTTCAATGCACCCCGATACCTGCACTACACCCACATTCTTTTTCAAACGTTCCCGGATCTGTACAAATTCCTCCAAGTCCCTCATGGGACCGGTAAATGCTCTCATAGCTTATACCTTTCGATTATACTCATTCATCGCCGTCTCTGCGCCGTCGGTCATCAAAGACACCACCGCCTGTGCCGCACGCTTCTGTGCTTCCTCCACCAGCGCACGCTCCTCCTTGGAAAAACGGCTCAATACATAGTCTGCCAGATCAAAGCCCTTCGGCTTCTCGCCCACTCCCACCTTTACTCTCAGGAACTCCTGTCCCCCCAGATGGGAAATGATATTCTTGATTCCGTTGTGTCCGCCGGCGCTTCCCTTCGTGCGGATGCGAAGCTGTCCCGGTTCCAGACTGATATCATCATAAATGACGATCAGTTCGCTCGTTTCATCCACCTTATAAAAATCGATCAGCTCCCGCACGCTCTCACCGCTCAGGTTCATAAAGGTCTGAGGCTTTGCCAAAATCACCCGCTGCCCTTCGATCACACCTTTTCCATACAACGCCTTAAATTTCTTGTTATCTACATCGATCCCATACTTATCTGCCAGCACATCGATCGTGTCAAATCCTACGTTATGTCTGGTCTTGTCATATTTATTACCCGGATTGCCAAGTCCAACAATTATATACATCCTGCTCTCCTTCTGTCTTTGCTTTGCGCACTCTATCCGCACACGTTCCTTCTTCGTTTCCCTTGGATACGAAGAATTCTTTGCTATTTTATCCTCCACGCATAAAACATGGGAACAGACCTTCGTCCGTTCCCATGTATTCTATCACACTCTATTCTAATGTACGAGTATATTTTACACTAGGCCTCCGCGCCGGCATCCTCTGCCGCCACTGCCGCCTCATATTTCTCCAGAATGATCTTCTGGATCCTGTCGCGGCTCGCGGAGTTGATCGGATGTGCAATATCGCGGTACTCTCCGTCTGAAGCCTTGCGGCTCGGCATAGCGATAAACAATCCTTTTTCTCCCTCGATCACCTTAATGTCGTGTACCACAAACTCTTCATCGATCGTAATAGATACAACCGCCTTCATCTTGCCTTCCTTTGTCACCTTGCGCACGCGTACATCTGTAATGTTCATAACTCTTCTCCCTCTCATTTCTTCTATCTATAGACTTATCTATATGTATCATATAATATACCGCTCGCTGTTCTCCACAACGATCTTTATTCCATCCTCTCCCACATATTCCGCATTCGGATGAATCGTGTCACGGCTCTCCACAATACAATTCTCAATATGTGAATCGTTCCCGATATAGACATCATTCAGAATAATGGAATTCCTGATCACACAGCCCTCGCCCACGAATACCTTGCGGAATAGAATGGAGTTCTCCACGGTACCATTGATGATACATCCCGTAGAAATCAAGCTGTTCTTCACATTTGCTCCCGGATTATACTTCGCAGGAGGCATATCCTCGATCTTGGAATAGACATCCGGGTACTGGCGGAAGAAATAGTCCCGCACCTCCGGCTTCAGGAAATCCATATTGGTACGATAATACGCATCTACCGTAGAAATACTGCTCCAATAGGTCTCGATCGGGTATTCGTAGATCCGCTTGAGATCCTTATAGCGTACCAGAATATCGTTTACAAAATCATAGCGATCCTCGGATACTGCCTTCTCGATCAGCTCGATCAGCGGTCTTCTTCTGATTACGTAAATGCCTGTGGATACCTTCCTGCCTGTCGTCGCCAGCGGCTTCTCCTGAAAGCTGAGAACTCTGCCGTCAGCGTTTGTCTCCATCACGCCGAATCTTGTAGCGTCATCTCCCTCCGGCACGTTGGCACTGACGATGGTAATGTCCGCTTTTTTATTGATATGATATTCCAAAACCTTATTGTAATCCAGCTTATAGACGCCGTCTCCGGATGCGATTACCACATAGGGCTCATGACAGCGCTTCAGAAAGTCAATATTCTGTGCAATAGAGTCTGCAGTTCCGCGATACCAGAAGTTATTCCCCACCGTGATCGTCGGCGTGAATACATACAGACCGCCCTGCTTTCTTCCGAAGTCCCACCATTTGGAGGAGCTCAGATGCTCATTCAGGGATCTGGCATTGTACTGCGTCAGCACCGCTACCTTCTGTATTCCGGAATTCGTCATGTTGCTGAGCGCAAAATCGATGCTGCGGAAGCTTCCCGCCACAGGCATTGCCGCGATAGCCCGCTTGTTCGATAATTCGCGCATTTTATGATTGTTGCCGCCAGCTAAAATTATACCTACCGCTCTCATGCCTTGTCACCATCCTTAATTATAGATTCGCCGCCTGCCAAGATGCCATCAGGATAATCCTCTGCATTTGTCACACCGGAAATCGCCGTATTCTTTCCGATCTTCACTCCATCCGGAATCACACTGTTCTCCCCAACGGTCACCAGACCTCCGGCGTAGACCTCCGGTTTAAATCTGTTCGGAACCGCCTCTCCGATGCCTGCCAAAACGCCGGAGCCAACTACTACGTTCTCCGCAATGATCGCCCGGTCAATGACCGAGTTCTCGCCGATGACGGTACCTTTCATAATTATGGAATCACGCACCACCGCTCCGGGCTTCACGGTAACGCCGGCGCCGATAACGGAATTCTTCACCTCTCCGAAGATCTCCGAGCCATCGCCGATGATACTTCGCTCAATCTTCGCATCTGCAGCTATGTACTGCGGCGGGATGATCTCACTGGAGGTATAGATCTTCCAAAATTCTTCATAAAGATTGAACTCAGGAATAATATCAATGAGCTCCATATTCGCCTCCCAGTAGGAGCTCAGTGTGCCTACGTCCTTCCAATAACCGTTGTACTCATAGGCTACCAGCTTCTCACCGTTCTCATGGCAATACGGAATGATATGCTTGCCGAAATCGCAGCCCGGCACATTCGCATTCTTGAGTAGCGCATCTTTGAGCACCTTCCAGCTAAAGATGTAAATACCCATGGAGGCCAGATTGCTCTTAGGCTCCGCCGGCTTCTCCTGAAACTCTGTGATACAGCTCTGCTCGTCCGTGACAACCACTCCGAAGCGTCCGGCCTCCTCCCACGGCACAGGCATCACCGCGATCGATACCGCTGCGCCGCTGGCCTTGTGGAAGTCCAGCATCACCTCATAATCCATCTTGTAAATGTGATCACCGCCAAGAATCAGAACATATTCCGGATGAAACATCTCCATATACGTAAGATTCTGATAGATCGCATTCGCCGTTCCCGTATACCATTCTGTATCCGTGCTCTTCTCATAGGGCGGAAGAATGCTGACACCGCCGATATTGCGATCCAGATCCCACGGAATACCGATTCCAATATGTGTATTCAGACGCAGCGGCTGATACTGTGTCAGCACTCCCACTGTGTCCACTCCTGAATTAATACAATTGCTCAGCGGAAAGTCAATAATACGATACTTTCCTCCGAACGTCACTGCCGGTTTAGCCACCTTAGACGTCAGCACTCCCAGACGGCTTCCCTGACCTCCGGCCAGTAGCATGGCAATCATTTCTTTCTTAATCACGCTATCACCTCTCGCTGTTCTATTTTCTGTCGTTCCCGTGGCAGGGAAATTATGAATACCAGTATTATATCACAGCTTTTCGCATTAGTGAACACCTTTTCACATATTTTATACAAAAAACAACGCTATTTCTGTCTTATTTTGTCGCTTTTGACCATTTCGTATTTTATGCTCGCAGGTATAGCTTTGACTTTTTCATTTTTTTGCGTTATGATTGGAAAAACAGCGTATAAAGGAGTATTTTTATGTATAAAATAGATTTTCAGAAGCCGATCCACGTACATTTTATCGGCATCGGCGGTATCAGCATGAGCGGTCTCGCTTCTATATTATTAGATCGTCATTTTACGGTATCCGGTTCTGACCGCAGTGAGTCAGCGCTCACCCGACAGATGGAGGAAGCCGGCGCACGCATTTTCTACGGGCAGCGCACCTCGAATATCGAGGACGGTACGGATCTGGTTGTCTACACCGCAGCGATCCACCCGGATAATCCGGAATTCGCTGCGGCTGTCGCTAAACAGATCCCCATGATCACCCGCGCAGAGCTGCTCGGACAGCTTATGACCAACTATCAGACCCCCATCGCCATCTCCGGTACTCACGGCAAGACCACGACGACCTCTATGGTCTCCCACGTCCTGCTGGCGGCTGACACGGATCCTACCATCTCGGTGGGCGGTATTCTTCCGATCATCAACGGCAACATCCGCGTTGGCGCTCACCGTCTGTTTGTCACAGAGGCCTGTGAGTATACGAACAGCTTTTTAGATCTCGCTCCGAAATACAGCGTGATCCTGAATATCGACGCAGATCATCTGGATTTCTTCAAGGATCTGGATGACATCCGTCACTCCTTCCGCCGCTTTGCCGAGCTTCTTCCAAAGGACGGCGCTCTATTTATCAGCACTGCGATCCCTCAGGCGGAGGAGATCACGAAGGGGCTTGCCTGTCGTGTTATCTACTACGGGGAAGGCGGCGAATATCATGCAGAGCATATCGTCTATGATGACAATGCCTGCGCAGCCTTTGACTTTATGAAGGGCGATGAGCTGATCGGGCATTTCACGCTTCAGGTTCCGGGCGTACACAATGTGGAGAACGCTCTGGCTACGCTCTCTCTTTGTCATGTTCTGGGGATTACGGTGGATGCCATGCAGAAGGGTCTCGAATCCTTCCACGGTACAGACCGTCGTTTCCAGTTCAAGGGGGAGATTGGCGGCGTGACGATCGTCGATGATTACGCGCATCATCCCACGGAGATCGCAGCGACTCTTCATGCGGCTCAGAACCGTCCCCACAAGACTCTGTGGTGCGTCTTCCAGCCTCATACCTACACAAGAACCAAGGCGCTTCTGGATGACTTTGCCAAAGCGCTCACGCTGGCGGATAAGGTGGTGCTGGCAGATATCTATGCAGCCCGCGAGACCGATACCCTCGGCGTCAGCTCCGATCTTCTTCGCCGGAAGATCGAAGAGCTCGGCACAGAGGCTCACTACTTTTCCTCCTTTGATGAGATCGAGAATTACCTGCTTCAAGAATGTATCAACGGGGATTTGTTGATAACTATGGGCGCCGGAGACGTATATCGTATAGGCGAACACCTGCTTGGACAGTAATTATCCACATTATCCACATGCTTATACACACACGATGTGTCGGAGCATGTGGATTTTTTGTGTACATTTTTGTCGACAACTGTCTGTTTTCTTTTCGCAAAAGCTGTGCTATACTTCCTATACTATTAAGTGCGGGATGGTGAGAGGTGTGACGATACATCAATTGAGCGCCAGTGATTTTACGCTGGTTCAGAATTCTTTTATTGATCAATATATGGCGGATGCCAACGGAGAATTTGTTAAAATTTATCTCTATCTGCTCCGCTGCTGCACACTCGACGCGCAGCTCTCTCTATCCTCTATCGCGGACGTATTTAATTGTACAGAGCGTGATGTGCGCCGCGCTCTCTCCTACTGGGAGCGGCAGCATCTGCTCCGGCTGGGCTTCAGCAATGACGGCGTCCTCACCGACGTGGCCTTCATCGAAGGGACTTCCACGGACGAGCAGCGTGCGGAACGTCTGAGCAGCTATGCGCAGCGCGCGGAGAATAGCGCCGCAAGAGAGCTTGCATATGAATCCGGCAGTGCGGCTTCCGTGACAGGTCACAGCCGCATGACCGTAACCGCCGACCGCAAGAAGGAGCTTGCCTCCAACGAGGAGGTGCGGCAGCTGCTCTTTGTGATCGAACAATATATGAAGAAGACGCTTTCCTCCACAGAGCTGAATCATATCCTATACTTTTATGATGAGCTGCATTTTTCTCCGGATCTGATCGAATATCTAGTGGAATATTGTCTGTCCAAAGGCACACACAGCATTAACTATATGCGCACCGTTGCTCTGGAATGGTTCGGTCAGGGGATCCACACGGTAGATGAGGCCCGTAAGGATACCAATATGTATAACAAGCAATACTATACCGTATTGAATGCCTTCGGCATTCGCGGCCGCGGTCCTGCTCAGGCAGAGATCGATTATATGCAGCGCTGGTTTCAGGCCTTCGGCTTTTCCATAGATATCGTACTGGAGGCCTGCCGCCGCACGATCAATAAGACACATACTCCCAGCTTTTCCTATGCAGACTCTATTCTGAAGAGCTGGAAGGATAAGGGTGTGCGTCACTTTAAGGATATCGCCCAGCTGGACAAGCCTGCCGCGGCGCCCCCCGCTGCTGATTCCGCTCAGACCGGGGCAGCCGCTTCAAACGTCCAGACCGGGACCAGATTCAGTAACTTTACACAGCGCGACTATGATTATGCCGCTCTGGAGCAGCAGCTTCTGAGCAGCCAGAGGAGAAGACGCCATGTCACTGAATAACTCACAGTATGACTCCATTATCCGGGAATATCAACTTAGGCAGCTCCGGCATCGCCATGAGCTGGATGCCCGCATTGAGGACGCTTATCTTCACGTCCCGAGACTGCGGGAGATCCAGCAGACGATCGCATCCCTCAGTGTGCAGAGCGGACGTCGATTACTCTCGGGCGATACCGCCGCCATCTCTCAGCTGCGGGAAGATATCCGCCGGCTCGGCGAAGAGCGTGCCGCTTTGCTGACCCGCCATGGCTATCCTGCGGATTACCTGCAGATGACCTATGATTGCCCGGACTGCAAGGACACTGGTTACATTGAGAATCGCAAATGTCACTGCTTCTGTAAGGCAGAGATTGACCTGCTCTATCAGCAGTCCAACCTTCAGGAGATCCTGAAGTCAGAGAATTTTGATACCTTTTCTTTCAGCTATTATTCATCAGAGCAGAGGGATCCGGTCAGTGGTCTCACCGCTTTGGAGAATGCGCGGGATGCAGTACAGATCTGCCGCTCCTTTGCGGCTGATTTTGATACGGCATTTGAGAATCTTTTATTTTACGGAGAACCGGGCGTCGGCAAGACCTTTCTCACCCACTGTATCGCAAAGGAGCTGATCGAGAGTATTCATTCTGTTATTTATCTCTCCGCTCAGGAGCTGTTTGACCATTTTGCAAAAGAACGCTTTGAGCGCTACGGTGAAGATCGTGACTTTTCCGGCTATATATATGACTGTGATCTGCTGATCATCGACGATCTCGGCACAGAGCTCACTAACCGGCTGGTAGCTTCCGAGCTGTTCTCCTGCATCAACGAGCGGCTTCGCACCCGTAAGGCTACCATCATCTCCACCAATCTGTCACCGGAGAAGCTGCGGGATCTCTACTCCGAGCGTATCTCCTCCCGGATTTTAAGCAGCTACACGCTGATCAAATTGTTCGGACAGGACATTCGTATGCAAAAAACTCTTGAAAATCACGGGTAATGTTCCTATAATAAGGTGACGATATCATAACGAACAGGCATTATATATTCTGTAAAGCCTTGACAGATGAAACTCGAAAAGTTGATATATATATCCAACATTTTACGGAGGAATTACTATGCAGTCAGAAGAACGTAATCTGGAAACTATCCCGGTGGGAGCGCTGGGTATTATCCCGTTAGAGAGCTGCCGCGCTCTCGGTGAGAAGATCGATCAGTATCTTGTTTCTTGGCGTAAGGAGCGCGATCACGAGCACAAATCCACCATTGCTTTTAAGGATTATGAACGTGACAGCTACATTGTCAAGACCAAGGTTCCGAGATTCGGTTCCGGAGAGGCGAAGGGCTCCATTCAGGAATCTGTTCGCGGACGTGATCTCTACATTCTCGTAGATGTCTGCAATTACAGCATGACCTACTCCCTGTGCGGAGAGATCAACCACATGTCTCCGGACGACCATTTTCAGGATCTGAAGCGTATTATCGCCGCTGCGGAAGGAAAGGCGAAGCGTATCAATGTGATCATGCCCTTCCTCTACGAGAGCCGCCAGCATAAGCGTAACGGTCGTGAGTCTCTGGACTGTGCTCTTGCACTTCAGGAGCTCACCAATATGGGCGTAGACAATATCCTCACCTTTGATGCGCACGATCCCAGAGTACAGAATGCTATCCCTCTGCACGGTTTTGAGACCGTACAGCCGGTTTATCAGTTTATCAAGGGACTGTTCCGCGCCGCGCCGGGGCTTCACATTGACAAGGATTCCATGATGATCATCAGCCCGGATGAGGGCGGTATGGGACGTGCAGTCTACATGGCCAATGTACTCGGTCTGGATATGGGTATGTTTTATAAGAGACGTGATTATTCCAGAATCGTGGACGGTCGTAATCCCATCGTCGCCCATGAATTCCTCGGTTCGAATGTCGAAGGCAAGGACATGGTCATCATCGATGATATGATTTCCTCCGGCGACAGTATGCTTGAGGTAGCCTCAGCTCTCAAGAAGCTGAAGGCCGGACGTATTTTCCTTTGCGCTACGTTCGGACTTTTCACCAACGGTATGGATAAGTTCGACAAGGCCTACGAGGATGGTGTCTTTGATTATCTCCTTACCACCAATCTCGTATATCAGACACCTGAGCTGCTCTCTCGAGAGTACTACACCAGCTGTGATCTGAGCAAATACCTCGCTTACATCATCGATACTTTGAATCACGACGATTCCATCAGCAAGCTGCTGAGCCCCATCGATCGTATTCAGAGATTTCTGGACAAGAATAATAAATAATAAACAGCTTATCTTATACAGCTGATGAAACGCCGAAGGATGTTCTCCTTCGGCGTTTTTCATGGCAATCGCATATCCTCAGAGAGCATATACGATTGCCACATCATATCTTCAATTCCGTTTCGTATCAATAGATGTACTACAAAGTCTATCTATTTTTTCCCGATGACTCCTGCGAAAGCTCCGGACGGCGGCTCTCTTACCCACATCTATTCCGGTCATCAGCAGCTTCGTTTCCGCAAGCGCTATACCCGGTTTTCCAAGATAGTCACGGTAGCTGCACCACCAGTAATCCTCAGGATCATCTGCAAGCTGCTGCACCAGCGGCAGCAAATGTATCTTTATACAATACCTAAATACCCTTCGCTCATTCTCGAGCTCCGTGACCTGCAGCTTTCTCCACATTTCGCGTCTCCCTGAGCATACCGGATATTCTGCAAGATACCGCGCCATAGTTTTCTCCAGACAGCTTTCAATCTGTCGGATATCCGAAGCACACAGAATCAAATCCACCTCGTTATCCAACACGCAGTAGGCCAGTATCGTACAGCCACTGATATTTTTTTGTTGCGCGACAGTATCCAGAATCCACTTTTTTCGGATTTCAGTTTCGAAAAGATTCCTTCCTGTTTTCCCACGCAGGATCGCGTAACAAACATGTGTCTCTGCAAACGATGTCTTCATAATCTTCTCACCCCTTGAGCAAAATCCTGATTGGCGGCCTTGCGAGGCCGCCGTGTCTTCAAATACATGCTCATCATAGGTAAGATTTATTCATTTTTCAAAGATTTTTGACATTTAGAGACAAAAAGAAGCATCCCACAGTCAGTTATGGAATGTCTCTTGTTTGCGTCTGTCTTCTGTGACACTTTGTCTCCGGCTCTACAAAAATTCTAAGCAAAAAGATACCCGGCAGCTATACCGGGTATCCTCACTTCCACTAATAATTCTCTTCTATGAAACCGCTTCTCTCATTTGCTTTACTTAAAATACTGTACGCCGGACTCAAAGATCTTCATATCCTGCTCGCCATAGATGTTCAACGCTACCGAATCGCCGCGACGCTCGGAATGTGCCATCTTACCCAGCACACGTCCATCCGGACTTGTGATACCTTCGATGGCTGCGTGAGAACCGTTGACATTCCACTCTTCGTTATCCACGTCCAGTTCTCCATCCGGAGATACATACTGCGTTGCCACCTGACCGTTTGCAAAAAGCTTTGTAAGCCACTCCTGATTTGCAACAAAACGTCCTTCACCGTGAGAAGCCGGATTGCAGTAGGTCTTGCCCACCTCTGCCAGCTGCAGCCACGGAGACTTGTCGGAGACTACCTTTGTATAAACCATACGGGAGATATGGCGTCCGATGGTATTGTAGGTCAAAGTCGGGGAATCCGCCTTCTGACCGACGATCTCTCCATAAGGCACCAGTCCCAGCTTGATCAGCGCTTGGAAGCCGTTACAAATACCGAGCGCCAGTCCGTCACGTTCGTTCAAGAGCTTCATAACCGCTTCCTTCAGCTTCGCATTTCGGAAAGCAGTCGCAAAGAACTTTGCAGAGCCATCCGGCTCGTCGCCTGCCGAGAATCCGCCCGGGAACATGATGATCTGCGCCTGATTGATGGATTCCTCAAAGATCCTGACAGAATCACGGATATCCTCCGCGGTCAGGTTCTTAAATACCTTAACGTCTGCCACTGCGCCTGCTCTCTCAAAGGCCTTCGCACTATCATATTCACAGTTGGTGCCCGGGAATACCGGGATAAATACGCGCGGTTTCGCAATCTTGTTCTTGCAGACATAAACGCTGCTCTTCTTTGTCTCCCCTCCTAAGAAGGTCGTGCCGCTCTTCTCACCGGAAACTGTCTTAAATACGCCCTCGAGCGTACCGGTCCATGCCTTGCAGGCCTCGTCCATACCGATCTTCACATCACGATATTCAAATACGGGCTCTGCCAGAACTTCACCTACCAGCGTGTAGGTATAGGACAGCTCGTTCAACTGATCTGCCGCCACCTCCGCTACAATATTACCAAAGCCTGCCGCAAACAGGTCTCTCTCATCTACCGAATGCTCGATCTTTACACCGAGAGCGCTGCCGAATGCCATCTTAGATACAGCCAGCGCCAGACCCTTTCCATCCAGAGTGTACGCAGAAAGAATCTTTCCTGCCTTCACATCCTCAAAGAACTTCTCATACTGATCCTTGATCTGATCATAGTTCGGCAGATCATACGCATCCTTCTCGATCTGAAGCAGTACCAGCTTGTTGCCCGCCTTCTTCAGCTCCGGAGTCGTGATGTTCTTATCACTTGCCACATCTACCGCGAAGGATACCAGTGTCGGCGGTACATCGATCTCATTGAAGGTACCGGACATCGAATCCTTACCGCCAATGGATGGCAGTCCAAAGCCAAGCTGCGCATTATATGCTCCGAGCAGCGCCGCAAACGGCTGGCTCCATCTCTTCGGATCCTCGGTCATGCGGCGGAAATACTCTTGGAATGTCAGACGGATCTTGCGATAATCCCCGCCTCCTGCCACGATTTTAGCCACAGAATCAAGCACCGCGTAAATGGCTCCGTGATATGGGCTCCAGCTAGACAGATACGGATCAAAGCCATAGCTCATCATTGTCACGGTATCCGTCTTACCCTCCAGCACCGGAAGCTTGGCTACCATGCACTGGGTCTCTGTCATCTGATACTTACCACCATAAGGCATCAGTACGCTTCCCGCGCCGATGGAGCTGTCGAACATCTCCACCAGTCCCTTCTGGGAGCATCCGTTGAGATCAGACAGATCTGACAGCCATTTCTCACGTACATCGGCAACCTCCGCTCTCCGGAAATACTTATTCTCCTTCGACGGGATCTCCACAAATACACCGGTCTCCTGATGAGCCCCGTTGGTATCCAGAAATGCCCTGCTGATATTTACGATCTCTTTATCTCTCCAAATGAGTACAAGACGCGGGGATTCGGTAACTACTGCTACCTCCACGGCCTCCAGATTCTCCTCATTTGCATACTTCAAAAATTCCTCTACATCCTTCGGGTCAACTACGACCGCCATACGCTCCTGAGACTCAGAGATCGCAATCTCCGTGCCATCCAGACCTGCATACTTCTTCGGTACCTTGTCCAGATAAACCTGCAGTCCGTCTGCCAGCTCACCGATCGCTACAGATACTCCGCCTGCACCAAAGTCGTTACACTTCTTGATCAGACGGCTGACCTCCGGACGGCGGAACATACGCTGGATCTTACGCTCTGTCGGCGCATTACCCTTCTGAACCTCCGCACCGCAGACCTCGATAGAAGCCTCCGTATGTACCTTGGAGGAGCCGGTAGCTCCGCCAATACCGTCACGTCCGGTACGTCCGCCCAGCAGAATGATGATATCTCCCGGATCGGAAGTCAGACGTTTCACATCCTTTCTCGGAGCAGCTCCCATGACCGCACCGATCTCCATACGCTTCGCCACGTAATCCGGATGATAGATTTCTTTTACATAACCGGTCGCCAGACCGATCTGGTTACCATAGGAAGAATAACCCTTGGCAGCTCCGCGCACCAGCTTTTTCTGCGGAAGCTTACCCTTCATCGTCTCTTTCACAGAGACCGTAGGATCTGCCGCACCTGTCACGCGCATTGCCTGATATACATAGGTTCTGCCGGAAAGCGGATCACGAATCGCGCCGCCGAGGCAGGTTGCCGCTCCACCGAACGGTTCAATCTCTGTCGGATGGTTGTGCGTCTCATTCTTGAAATTCACCAGCCATTCCTCCGTCTTGCCGTCGATCTCCACCGGCACTACGATACTGCATGCATTGATCTCATCAGATTCTTCCTGATCCTCCAGCTTGCCTTCCTTTTTCAGCTTTCTCATAGCCATCAATGCCAGATCCATCAGGCAGACGAACTTGTCATCTCTTCCCTTGAAGATCTCCGCGCGATCCGCGAGATACTGCTGATAGGTGCCGACGATCGGCTCCTTATAATCGCCTTCGCCAAACTCCACGGTCTTCAGCTCTGTAGAAAAGGTCGTATGACGGCAGTGATCAGACCAGTAGGTATCCAGCACACGCACCTCTGTCATCGTCGGGTTGCGTCTCTCCTCATTTCTGAAATAATTCTGGATATGCTTGAAATCCTGAAATGTCATAGCCAGATTCAGGGAAGCGTACAGCTCCTTCAAGCCTTCCTCTGTCAGCTCTGTAAATCCCTCAAATACAATAACGTCCTCCGGCTCCTCGAATACCGTCACCAAAGTCTTTGGCTTCTCCATACCGGTCTCTCTGGAATCTACCGGGTTGATGCAGTAATTCTTGATTGCCGCAAACTCCTCATCGCTGATCTCACCCTCGATCACATAGGTCGTGGCAGAATGAATCACCGGCTCCTCTTCCTCATTCAGAAACTTCACGCACTGCACGGCAGAATCGGCGCGCTGATCAAACTGTCCCGGAAGATATTCTACAGAAAATACCCGGTCTGTCTGTGTGGTCTCAAAGCTCTCGCGGTACAGAACATCTACCGGCGGCTCTGAAAAGACCGTTCTGCATGCCATCTCAAAGATCTCATCTGAGATGTTCTCCACATCGTAACGAATCAGCACACGAACCCCAGTCATTCCCTTAATACCCAAGTAGCTGCGGATCTCATGTCTCAGTTCTTTTGCCTGTACTGCGAACTCAGGCTTCTTCTCAACATAGACTCTTCTTACGTTACTCATAGGTTCCTCCCTTTTCTTAATGAATCAAAATGAGTCATATTCTTACGGCAGACGCTATATCGCTCCACCTGTTGAATAGCAGATAAATTTCCATAAAATGCCGGAACGCTCCATAGTCCTTATACTGCAAGGAATGCCGTATAGCAGCGCTTTGCTTCATAAACATCGGCCTTGCTGACGATTTCCCAAGGTGCATGCATACTCAGCACAGCCACACCGCAATCGATCACCTGCATACCGTAAAGCGCCAGAATATACGCGATCGTTCCACCGCCTCCAAAGTCTACCTTGCCAAGCTCTGCCGTCTGATACTTCACATCCTGCTTATCGAGCACTGCCCGCAGTTGTGCCACATACTCCGCATTCGCGTCATTAGAGCCTGATTTGCCGCGCGCCCCTGTATATTTATTAAATACAATACCTCTCGCAAAATATGCTGTATTTTTCTTTTCAAATGCAGCTCCGTACTCCGGATCATAAGCTGCACTCACATCGGAGGACAGCATTCTGGAATTCGCCAGCACACGGCGAAGCTTCAGATCCGAATAATCGCCCATACAGTTGAGCAGCTCCGCCACGATATTCTCAAAGAAACGGGACTGCATACCGGTAGCGCCAACGCTGCCGATCTCCTCTTTATCCACAAGAATACAGCACGCGGTATGCTTCACCTTCTTTACATCCAGAATTGCTTCCAGAGAGGTATAGGCACATACCCTGTCATCATGACCATAGGCAAGCACCATACTGCGATCCAGACCGCACTCTCTTGCCTTACCCGCCGGAACGACCTCCAGCTCCGCAGAGAGGAAATCCTCCTCCTCGACATCATATTTTTCCTTCAGAAGCTTCAGGATATTGGCCTTCACGGCATCCTTCTCCGTATCTGCCAGCGGCATATTGCCGATCAGCAGATTCAGTGCTTCTCCTTCCACTACCTTCGCCGCCTTCTTTTCCAGCTGCTCGCCGGAAAGGTGAACCAGCAGATCTGTGATGCAGAATACAGGATCCTTCTCATCCTCACCGATGCACACATCTACAACGCTTCCGTCCTTCTTCGCGATCACACCATGAAGCGCCAACGGAATCGTCACCCACTGATACTTCTTGATACCGCCATAATAGTGGGTGTCAAGGTATGCCAGCTCTGTATCCTCATACAGCGGATTCTGCTTCAGATCCAGACGCGGAGAGTCAATATGTGCTCCGAGAATGTTCATTCCCTTCTCGATATCCTTGGTTCCGATCACAAACAGCGCAATAGCCTTCCCCATATAGGTCGCATAGACACGATCTCCGGCCTGCAGACGCTGTCCATTTTTGATCACATCCTGCAGATTCTGAAATCCCGCCTTCTCTGCCAGCGCCACAGATTCCTTCACACACTCTCGCTCCGTCTTTCCGGCGTCCAGAAACCGGCGGTAATTCTTATTTAATGTTTCGAGCTCCGCAAGCTGTTTTTTCGTATAGCTGTTCCAAATATTCTTTCTTTCCATAATAGCGCTCCTTTTCTTACTGATGTTTGATCAGTCCGAATTTGCTGAAAGGATAGATTCGGACAAATGTCTTTCCCACAATGTTTCTTCTCTTCACCGGCCCGATCACGCGGCTGTCGCTGCTGTGATTGCGGTTATCTCCCATCACCCAGTATTCATCCTCTCCAAGCTGGATCGGCTCGATCGCCAGTCCCGGATCTTCAATGATCTCTTTGCCGTAATTCTCTTCCAGAATCTCACCGTTGATATAGATATTGCCCTGCTCATCGATACGTACCTCTTCTCCCGGAAGGCCGATCACACGCTTGATCCAGCGTTTACTCTTATCTCCCTGATCACCATACGGATAGATCACCACAACATCAAACCGCTCCGGATCCTTAAAACGATAACTGAGCTTATCACAGATCAGATTGTCGTGATCCTGCAGTGTCGTCTCCATAGAATGACCATCGACCTCCACACGCTGACCCACAAATGTCACGATCAGCAATGCCGCAATGATCGCAATAGCAAAACATCCTATCCAGCTTAAAATCTCCTTTTTCATCAGTCTCTCCTTTTTATTCGAAATTATCACGCCTCCGACAGCCGAATCACCTCCATGCAGTCATCAGCACAGAACTCAGATTCACCGTTATATGAAATATCACAGGCGCTCTCAGAGTCCCCCATCTGCGATATACCGCGATCAATATGCAGCCCATGGGAAATGCAAATAAAATCTGGATCGCATTCTCATGATACACCGCAAACAATGCCGCAGCAATCAGGGCAGACAGCCACTCCTTATTATAATCCTTTAGGCGTTCATATACAAGACCCCGAAACAATACTTCTTCCATGATCGGCACGATCACCGCCACCCCCACGATCTGAAAAAACAGATTGCCGGCAAACAGTCCTTCCTGAACCGCATTATTCAGTTGAAGTGCCTCTGCAATCAGGTTCACGGGAATCGTCAGAACCAGATTACAGATAAGCGCAAGTACACAGATCCGCAGTCCATCCTTCCATCCAAAAGCCGGACGAGGACTTGTCCTTCTCGGAAACATCACTCCCATCCCGTCCGCTACCCTGCGCATTCTCTCATCCTGCCGGAACAGCTTCCACAGGATCGGCAGCGTAAATACTGCCGCCCATGTTGTCAGAAAGGCTGCATCTACATGCAGCCTAACATTCTCTACTATACTCTTCAGAACAAATGACATACACCAGTGGATCGCCATCGGTGTGAGTACTCTCACCGACGCCTCCGCTGCTCCCATGCCATATCCTGAATTATTCTTTATCATTCGGATGTTCTCCCAAAATACACGTCAATGCCATCTGCGATGCCTTCTACCATCAGCTTCTGGTGATCTGCATCTGCCATATAGGCATCATCCTCCGCATTTGTCATAAATCCCATTTCCAGAATCGTCACCGGCATCTTTGCCCAGTTCATTCCGGTCATATCATCTGTGATCCACAAGCCCCGATTTGCCAGACCGGTCTCTTCACAGTAAGCATCCAGAATCGTATCTGCCAGATTCACACACTTTTCAGCCATGGATCCGATGTACGGATTCGTCGGTGACGGCGCTGTCGCCAGCGCTCCCCGGATGCTTCCATCCTCAGAGCCATTGGCATGGATGCGTACCAAAATATCTGCTCCCGCATCATTTGCCACCTCACAGCGGCCGATATTGCTGATATCGATATCATGATCCTCCCGGGTCATGACCACCTGATAGCCCCGCTCCTCCAGTTCATCCCGAAGCTGCAGGGAGACCTCCAGATTCAACTCATACTCATCCAGACCGGAGACTACTCCGCTGGTTCCGGTAGCCAGTCTCGCCTTCATCACATCCGAACCCGGACCCACAGGCTCCGTGCCGGACATATCCTGTCCCGGACCCTGATGTCCCGGATCGATCGCCACAATATATACCGCTTCCTTCTCGGACGCTTTCTCCGTGTTCTCTTGCGAAGCGTTTTCCGAAGCCGACTCTGTCTCTGTCTCCGGTTCCTTCTCGGCAGCTTCGTCGGCTTCACTCTCAGACTCCGTCTCCGCTTCTGTCTCCGTCTCCCTCGCTGCCTTCTCCTCTTTCTTTCTGCGATAGGCTTCCTGCTCTTCCTCTGTCAGAGTGGCCTGCACGCTGCAGACCTGTGACGCTGTCAACGTCAGCATCAATACCAATGCCGCGTATCTGAACATTCTTCTCATAGTGTCACCTCTTTTAGAGCGCATTCGGAACCTCAATGGTTCTTACCGTGCAGTTGCCATCACGATACTCAAAATAAAAGGTCGCCGTCTTGCCTGCGGATTTCTCAGCAGAGCTCTTCTTTGCCTCTGTCTCAGACTCACTCTCTGTCTCCGCTGCCTCAGTCTCGGATTCTGATTCCTCACTGCCCGCCAGCTCATACTTGCAGGTGTAGCTCAGCTTCATCTCCATACCGATATAGCTCTCCTCGGAATTCCCCGGATAATACACCTCACCGAATTCCGGCTTGAATCCCTCAAAGGTCAGACTCTCTACCTTGAGCTCGCCATCCTGATACAGATTCCGCTCAATTGCCTTGTACAGATTATCCTTATTCGCCGCTTTGGCAAACAGGTCACCGAGCTTCTCAGAGCCCGTCTGATCCACCACTGCAGTGAACAGCTCATGGATCATACTCTTTCCGATCTCCAGCATCTGTGTCTGCGCATTCTCGCCCACCACAAGCCGATCACGGATATCCACTACAGAACTGGATCCGTCCAGAGTCCCCTCATAGGAATCAAAGGGAAGTCCATTGATCTGCAGCTTGTTATCTGAAATATCTACACCGGTCAGCTGATAGCACACCGCGCCCGGAGAAAGTGTCTCATCTGTCTTGATACTGGAAGCGTCCGGTGCAACACCGTTGATCAGCACCTGAGAGGACGCGGGTGCAATCAGCTCCAGATCCATCTGTGCGCCTCTGGTACTACTCATACCCCATCTGTTGAACAGACCGTACTTCTTATCATTCTGCTGTGTCATAGACACTGTCTCACTCTTCTCCTGACCGTCTGCCGTATAGGTAAAGGTGTACTCCTGAACGAACTGATTATCCGCATTCAGAGAACGCTCCCCGGTCACCACCGTGAAGTCTGAGACGCCTACTTCCTGCTTAAAATACTTTTCAGCCACTGTCAGCGGATTCATCTCTCTGGTTCCTTCATATACAAAAGTACCTGCCACGCCCAGCAGGATCACCAGAATGATCCAGACGGTAATAAAATGATTCCGCTTCTTGCGCTGTCTCCATTTATACTGCTGATTATTTTCCATTTTCCGTACCTCCTTAACCTCTCTGGTCCTCAACCTTCAGAATCACGTTAAGGTTCGCCCACTCAACATCACTCAGGAAGCTGCTCATGTTGCTGTCAAAATAGCTTGCATCATAAGTCGGTACGTACCATGTCTTCTGTGCAAAATAATCGATCCACTTCTGCTTTGTAAAAATTCTTCCGTGACGCGCAAAGATCTCATTACGCAGCTTCGCCAGATCCTCAGATCCCCATCCGCTCAGCTCACTCGCAGAAATATAACGACTGTCAATATCGTACATCATATAGCTGTCGTCCCATGCGCTGCTGTTCGATCCGGAGCCGTTGCCTCCGGAGCTTCCGCGGTTCGAGGACGTATTTTCCGGAATCACTGCATTCTCCGGCTTCGCTCCCGGACCTGCCGCCCAGTAATAGCCGCCATTGCCGTTCGGATAATACAGATTACCGTTGCCATCCGCGTAATATGTCGTACCTTCCGCATCCACATGATAGCCTTCCGGCTCAATATAGGTGTTTCTGGTCGCCGCACTTCCACCTGTGCTGCCGCCTTCTGCCGAAGTACCTGCTGTACCGGCTTGACCATTCCCATCATAAGAAGTCGTGCCTTCACCCACGGCAACGCCTCCGTTCTCTGATGATCCGACGTCCTGTGTATTCTCACCATTCTCGGAACGCTCTGTCTGTGCGGTCGTCTTATTTCCTGTTGCTGCTGTCTTTTTCTTGATCGTAAATGAATCGTTTGTCTTTGCAAACGTCTCGACAGTGATCGGCAGCTCAGTTTCCTTTTCACTGAGTCCTTCTGTCTCGCGGACGGTCGCTATGGAATTATCCATCAGGGAAAGCGCTGTGTTTGTAAGAAATGCACTTCCTCCCGCCGCAATCACGGTGGCGCCGACCACTCCTAAAATTGATAAAGTTTTCCTCTTATCAGCCATTTTCCTCACCTCTGATGAAGATAATAACACACCCCTGTCAAATTGTCTATTATTTTGCCCCCAGATTCTTCTGGAAAAATGCTGATTTCAGGGAGAAAACTGCGAATCCAAGGCAAAAAATCCCGCCTAAAACAAAGAAAACTCCGATCCTTTGATGCATTTTGTCAACCGTTGTCGTCTTCTCCTCTCTACGGTGCTTTACCGTCCTCTTAGCGCCGTCATTCTCGCTTTTTGCGGTCACTGTACCTCCGTTAAATGTCGTAGGAGCCTGCTGTTTCAGGGCAGGCGCCTCCTTCTCTCCCAGATAAAAACGCACTGTTTCTTTTTCAGACTGATTGCCCGCGCCATCCACCGCATAGACCTCTAATGTCTGCCAGTCCTCCGTTCCGGTCAGCTGTAGTCTCTGCGTCCGCTCCATCGGCGTATGCTCCTGCGGCTCGCTTTGCGTTATGATCTCCCCGTCTCTGCGTATGACCAGCTGCGCTGCCAATAGATTATCTCTGCAGCCGATCTCGATCTCCTTATGGCTTCCCCGATAGCTCTCTGCGTCCTTCACTCCCCGTATCCACACGGAGGGCGCCGTGCGATCCACGGCAAATTCCAGATTCAGGCTCCTCAGTCGGTTGTCCATATGGTTCTTTGCGCGATCCTTTGACAGAATCTGAACACGATAGAAGCCCTCCTTGGTAAAATTACTTTCTTCTATGATGTACCGATACTCCTTCCAAGTCCGCGCGCTTCCGCTTTGCTCTACCCGGTAATCCTTGTCCCGCTCCAGCACACACAGCTCATCATCACAGCTGACCAGAATTTGTGCCTCCGTTACCAGATCCACATTTACCTCCCGCACGATCAGCTTTTCCGGCTGTGTAAGATAAAACCTGTCCAGATTCTTCGCCGTATCCGCCTCCACCGCATAGACAGAGCCGAAGCGGTTCACAGAAAATACCAGCTCCCGTTTTACGCAGTTCCCGGACAGATCCTCTGCGCTCACTCGCATCGTATACAGATCGTCCCACTGCTTTTCCTGTGGGATATCTTCTATCCGGATCGTCTCCCCGTGCATACCATCTTCCTTGATCGCAGCTCTTGACTGCGAAAACTCATGCACTCCCGTCTGGTATCCCTCAAATTCCACCTTCAGACTGCCTTCCCGATATCGTTCATCCAGACAGGTGATCCGTGGGCTGATCGATCCCCGGTTCGCGCTCCCATCCTCCAGTCCGCGAATCGTAAGCTGCGGCGCTGTCCGATCGATCACGATCAGCGGTCCGGACAGATAGCTCACATTTCCCACCATATCTTCCATCCTCGCATAGACACGATAGCTTCCCTCCTCATTCAGAGAAATCTGCGTTGTCTCCTGCCAACCCGCCTCCGCGCGTCTGATGCTCTCTAAGGTCTGAGCTGCGCCACGATCTATCAGCATAGCCACCGATCTCAGACCACTCTCACGATCTGTCACATTTTCCAGCGTTATCCGGCGGGACTGTGTCGTGCAGATCATGTCTCCCGTGAAGCTATCCGAATCCTCTATATACAGATTGCCCTGCGGTCCGCGCTCATCCACCCGATAGCCCAGACTCAGAAGCTCCGATTCTGCCAGCAGCTCCTTCTGATCTGAAAATCTTCGCAGCGCAAACCTTATCTCACCTGACTCCTTCAGCGGATCTGAGACAAATATCTCGTTAAAGCCCGTATCCGGCGTTGGTTCCACACACAGCGCAGCCCCGGGCGCCACCCATCGTTCCCCCTCATTGTTTGTATACACAGCCCCTTCCGGCATCCCATGTACCGTATAATCCAGACCCGCCTCCGGCTGCGGAGCCAGCAGTGTGACACTTCCCGGATGATAATATTCCGAAGGCTCCTCCGTCAAAAAGCAATAATTAGCCGTAGGATTTCCTGTCATACTCCCATCCACCGCACGTACTGTCAATGCGCCTTCGTAGTTCCTTGGCTCACCGCCTGCATACATAGGACTGGCCTGAGATAGCACCTGCTCATCGATCCTTACCCTTGGCAGAATAAAACCTTCCGGCATCTCCTGCGTCGCCATCCCATCCTTCACAAATCCGGATACATGGACGGGATTGGTACGATCTCCCGTAAAATGAATCTCCTCCATAGTATTCTCTGTGAAATAGGTCTTTACCGCATCCTCCACGACCACCGTCAACGGTCGCGGCAGCACCCGAACCATGATCGGCTCCGCCGTCTCCGTCACCAGCTCGTAGGCTTCGCAGTTTTCTCCGTACAGCTCTGCATGCAGCTCCACCTGCCATTCGCCCACATCCGGGCTCTGCGTTTCTCCATAAAGCTGAAGCGCAATTCCCTCAGGCAAGTCAGGCTCCACCGCACGCAATGTCACCAGTGTCGTTCCGTCGTAGACCTTACACCCCTCCTCATAATCCGGTACGATTTCCCGTAATACGATCTGCTCCGGCACATCTCCTGTTCCTGATTCCTCCTCATATTCCGCTTCATGATCCGTCGTTTCTTCTTTCTCAACCTCTATATTCCACATTTCCTGCTCATTTATCTCCCACAGATCTTCCCCTGCTGCCTCTGCCTTACCGCTCTGCAAAGCAAACCAGATCAATAAAATCACCAGCGCCTCTGCTACCTTCATTCTATTCGCCCCTTTCATACGTTCTCTCCATAGCTTCATCCAGCAAGACCCGCAGCTTTGCGATCTCCTCCTTCTGCCTTCGGATCACTGCATTCTGCTCCTCCATAGCCTCCGCCTTTTGAAGAATTTCATCTCTCACCCCCGCCATCTGTTCCCTGCCAACTCCCGCATATCGAAATTCCAGTGTATAATAGGTCAGCTGCGATATCATCTCCCGCAAAAATGCCAGTGTAGTCACTGCATTTTCCGTCTTCACCGCCTCTGATTCCAGCAATGCACACAGATCCTGCCAATAGATATCGAACGAAACTGCCTCGCCTGTCTGACTTCCCTGCATCAGCTGCGCCCGATAGCTTCCAATCTCCCGATAGATCCTGCTGCGAGCCGCCCGGGCCTCTGCCTCTCCCTCCTTCGAATACTCCAGCACCTTTTGAAACCATGGAACTGCCAGCTTCTCCCCGCCGTTTCCCACGTAAAAATACCAATACGCAATTCCCAATTCATAAGCCAGTTCTGCGTATTTCTCTGAATTTTTTTGAAGATACTGCTCACAGCTGAGCCCGGAATTTCTCCACTCCTCCCGGAGCATTGCTTCCATACGGTTTGCCTCATTCTCCGTCCACCGCCCGTCGCTTACATATTCCTCAAGGAGCTTAAGATATCCCTCTGCCTGCTGCGGCTGCAGCTTTACAGCCTCCGTCAGCAGTTCCGTTTTTTCTCTTCCACTCATCTCCCGGGCAGCGTAAAGCATCTGCTCATACGTCGTCATCCGATCCTGCCGCAGTTCTTCTACCACCACGATTCCGGCGGCCGCTGCCATAGCACATATCGCCAATACAAACGAGATCAGCAGCCGTCTGCGTCTTCTCATCTGTCGTCGGATCGTTCTCTGACATTCCGCAATCCTCCGAAAGCGCGGCTCCTCCCTGCTCAGGCATTTTCTTATGATCTCTCCGGTTCCGACCGAAGCCGCCTGCTCTGTCTGATGTACCCGGTTCGTCTTATCTCCCGTTTTTCCCGCGGATACCCCGAAACCGCCCAGCAGCTCCTCCATGGTTCTCCCCAGCGCATAGATATCGCATTCTTCATCCGCCTCCTCCTTCCACGGCGGAAAATAACCGGCCGTCCCGGTCACCTTCTGTCCACCGTTTCTCATTATGGCAGAGCCGGGATCTACCAGAATGATTCGTCTGCCGCACAAAATCAAATTTTCCGGCTTCATATCTCCGAAGATGATCGGAGGCTGCTGTCCGTGCAGATATGCCAGCGTATCGCAAATCTGCAGCCCCCAGAAAAGCACTGTCCGTTCTCCCGGAAGCCGACGCTCCTCCAGTAGCGTTCTCAGATTCTTTCCTTCAATGTAATCCATCACCAGAAATACAAACTCCTCATTCTCCAGTACATCGATCACCTGCGCAAGTCCCGGATGTACCAGCCGCTTCCAGATCTCCAGACTGCGCGCAGTAAAGCACGCTCCATCCTTCGCCATCTCCTTCACCGCATAAAACCGGTAAATATTCTCCTGTATCGCGAGATAAACGCTCCCCTCACTCCCGCTGCCAAGCGGTCGTAAAATACGGTAACGCCCGCCAAGCCATGTCCCCTCCTTCAGAGACACCACTCCCCTCGTTATAAATTATCTTCATTCCTATTTCATGGAATCGTCGGCGAACGCCGGTAGAATTTAAGATAGATGAATTATACCTCGAAATCTGTCAAATGTCCAGTGTCAAAATTCACAAATATTATTTTAGTG
>JAUNCG010000019.1 GCA_030526715.1 Eubacteriales bacterium | reverse complement strand
GCGTGGTTAGCCACGTGGAAAGTACCCATGACAGGGTGGTAGCCTCCCGACACTTTAATCCCGGTTTGCCGGAGTACATAAGAAGGGAGGTGGTGCCAATGACAGCTTATGAGATCGTAATGGTTATCATAGGGATAATCGGCTTGCTGGTTTCCCACGGTTTGCTGCTCTTAGCATTGCTTACCTTTCTCGATAAGAGAAACAAGCGAAAATAAAAATGCCTATCCTGTCTGCTACACAGGATAGGCGGTGTCCGTAAGGACATTTAAGCATCTTGGGAGCATCCACCTTTGGAGTGGGTGCTTTCCTTATCAATAATATAACACTGACATCGGAATAATTCAATAGGATTTTTTACAAGGCGATCAAAACAGGCTGGTCGCTTTTCTTTTGCTCAAAAATGAGCAGAAGTATTAAAAAGTCTTTGACAATCTGTCTCAGGATTTTTCGGTTTCCATTTTTCTCCACGGTTTTCTTGACTCGTACTTTCCGCAATCATCGCAGGTCTGTGGCCAGTTGATTTTCCATTCAAAATACTCATCTTTCGTGATCTGACCGGAACGGAGTTCTTCCTTCCGGACTACCCATTCTTTCAAAAAATCATTGATTAACCCATAATTAAACCATAATCCCACCGGAGGATGTGCCGGCCAGGAATCATTATCATGATATCTGACAGCGGTATCATCACTGGAATTGGCTTTCTCTCTCGGATATTTTTCAAGCTGAAACAGATTGATTGCTGACGGATTAAATTCGTCAATCCAGAATAAGATCTCCATGATTTCGGAGGCATCCATAGAAACTGCATCATAAAAGACCAGAGGATTTACATCTAAGACTTCTGCAATCTTTGTGAGCAGTTCTTTTTTTGGTACTCTGTAATTTGTCTCATACTGTGCAAAACGATTGGATGCATTTTCGCCAAGTCCAATAGCAGCCGCTAGCTCCTTCTGTGTCATATTCCGAAATGTACGGATTCTTTTGATTTTTTCTCCTACTGTCATTGCAAACACCACTTTCATTTTCGAGATAGGCTCTGAATAGTTACTATAATCTGATTTTACAGCCAAAAACATGCTTTGTAAACAGGGATATTCACAAAAATGCGAATTATTTGATTGACATTCGCATAAAAGCGAACTATAATAACGGCGTAAAGATGTTCGCATGGTTGCGAATGTGAAGAACCTTGAAAATTAAATGAGCTGTATCTTTCAGCAACGGAAATGCCATGATCTGAAGGGAGTAATCTATCAGGGAGCGTTAGAGACACTCCGGAAACGGTGGGAAATTTCGAGAAGGAGATTCCCATAGTCTTAGGACTGAGGCTTTATAAGCACTGAAGGATACGAGTGGAAGCCAAACACAGCCATAAAACAAGTAATACTGTAATGCAACTGAACCGTTAGGAGGTGATTCCCCGAAATCTGGAGGAAAGGAGGTCATGCATCATGAGAAAAACAACAGAGCGAAACAGTGAAAACCTTGTCGCTGTAGATATTGACGGCTTAACAGCTATGCTCTCTTGCGGTGCTCCATCAGCAAGAAAGATTGCAGAGGAAGCTGGAGCGAGAATCAAGATCGGCAGACGAGTATTATATTCTGTAGAGAAGATCAAAAAATATATTGATGCAATTGCAGAATGATGGATGTGAATCAAACTCCCTTTCTTCGGGATGAAAAATTAAGAATTATAACAGAGATTTCAGTAGGAATACCATTAGAATTATGTTAATCTGAAACAGATATAGGACAAAAATCATTCCGATGACAGGACTATGAATGTGAAAGGAATGATGAAAATGGCAAGAAAAGATAATAAAGGAAGAAACCTGCGATCCGGTGAAAGTCAGCGTCCGGACGGTAGATATATGTATCGCTATAAGGATGAACTCACCGGAAAGCGTGAGACAATCTACAACATGGATCTGACAAGACTGAGAGAGCAGGAAAAGAAAATCAACAGGCAGCAAGAAGATCGACTGATGACGGATGCTGCTACAAGGAAAATGACGCTGAACCAGTTGTTTGAGCGTTATATGGCGGCAAAGAAAATCAAGGAGACAACCCGCAGGAATTATGTGAATATGTGGAACAACCGTGTGAGAAATGAATTGGGTAATTTTAAGATTATACAGATCAAGACATCCCAGATTCTTCTGTTTTACGCAAAGTTATCCGATGAAGGACTTTCTCACAATACGATTAAGTATCTCCACACTATGATCTCTCCGGCATTTGAGATGGCTGTAACGGATGGAATCATCCCAAGAAATCCGGCAAAAGGATGTTTGGGTGATTATGGTGCTGCACCAAAGGAGAGAGAAGCATTAACACCGGATCAGCAGAAAAAGCTGCTTGCATTTGTTGAGGAAAGTAACGTTTATAATGTACATCTTCCGATGATGCAGATAATGTTTGGATGCTGTCTGCGAGTTGGCGAAGTGATTGGACTGACCTGGTCGGATGTGGATATGAAAGCCAGAGAGATTCGGATTACGAATCAGTTGGTTTACAATGATCTGGGAGATGGTTATCAGTTCCACGATGCAACGCCCAAGACAGATGCAGGTGTCCGGAAGATTCCGATGACACAGATGGTCTACAAAGCGTTTCTGAAGCAGAAAGAGTTGAATTTCATGCTAGGCAGAAACAGTAATATTGAGATCGGTGGTCGCTGTGGATTTATCTTCAATACGAAGCATGGACGTCCGATGATGCCTGCAGGTGTGAACAGCTATCTGAATAATATTGTCAAAGCGTACAATAAGAAAGAAACAAAGCTGGCAGAGAAAGAACACCGGGAACCGGAGCTGATGCCACATATTTCAGCGCATATCCTGCGACATTCCGGCTGCACTCGTCTGGGAGAGAATCACGTCGATCCGAAGGTTATGCAGTATGTCATGGGACATTCTGATATGAGCGTGACTATGAATGTGTATAATCATATCTCAGAAATGGGGCGAGTGGAGAGTGAGATCGCAAAAATGGATGCGACAGAAGTGGTGTGAGCCATGCAACCTCGATTCCGCTGCGCTACATCTCGGTCACGGCTGTCGCCGTATGATGATGGAATTCCACTCAGATGGATGCAAATGAATTTGCACCATCTGGTGTAATTATCAGCGCATGGCTCGTAGCTTTTTGAAAATTTGGTGTAAAATTGGTGTAAATGTGAGAAAATGAGTGCTTTTTCATAGTAATGAAGGATGGTGAATGTCCAAGAAACCGCGTAAAATAAGCATTTCTGAGCATTCATCAAAAAATAACAAAAAACATTAGCACTCACCTCTTGACAGTGCTAACAAATAGTGTTATAACACAGATAGAACAAAAAAGAAGGAGGTATGACTTATGTTAATGCCAAGAGTTTTTGATAACATGTTTGATGATTGGATGGATTTTTCATTCCCGGAGTTTGATGGGGCTGCTTATAATAGAAACCCGCAGGAGACGATGAGAACGGATGTCAAGGAGACCGAGCAGGGCTATGAGGTTGATATGGAACTGCCGGGATTCAAGAAGGAGGACGTCAAGGCTCAGCTGAAGGATGGTTATCTTACGATCAGTGCGCAGAAGGCGGAGAACAAGGACGAGAAGGATAAAGAAGGAAAATATATCCGTAAGGAACGTTATTCCGGATCCGTAAGTCGTCAGTTCTATGTTGGTGAGCAGATGACCGAGGAGGATATCCACGCGAAGTTTGAGGATGGTATGCTGAAGCTGACTTTGCCGAAGAAGGAGGCAAAGCACGTGGAGGAGAACAGATACATTGCAATTGAAGGCTAAAGTACAGGCGGCACGCTATGTGCCGAAGGAAAAAGCAGGAACACAGGTATGCGCTATGCATACCTGATGCGATGAAGCAAAAGAGGGACGGTTGTATAATCGCCCCTCTTAGTGAATATAATCCTGATAATATCAAAGAAAGCAGTTACTAGGTAGGTGCTTCTATAGTCAGTAAAACAGGATGGAAAACAGAAAATAACGGCGTTGACAGCATAGAACCCGGGTGCTATAGTGACGCTGATAACATAGATTGCTATACCTGATATAACAATGAGAGATTTGGTAAAAATAGATAGAAAGAGATGAGGGGAGGTAAGGTTATGAACATTAATAAATTCACACAAAAATCCATTGAGGCTGTGAATTCTCTGGAGAAGATTGCATATGAGTTCGGCAATCAGGAGGTAGAGCAGGAGCATTTACTTTATGCTTTGATGAATCAGGAAGACAGCCTGATCAGTAAGCTGATTGAGAAGATGGAGATTCAGACATCTTATTTTGCAAAAAGCATTATAGCTGCGATTGAAAAGAGACCGAAGGTATCCGGAGGCAAGGTCTATATAGGAAATGATCTGAACAAGGTGCTGGTGACAGCAGAGGATGAGGCGAAGGCCATGGGCGATGAATATGTGTCTGTGGAGCATCTGTTTCTTTCTATGCTACGTCATCCGAGCCGATCGATGTCGGAGCTGTTCAGAGAATACGGGATCACAAGAGAACGTTTTTTGCAGGCACTTTCCACTGTGCGGGGCAATCAGCGAGTGACGACGGATAATCCGGAGGCAACCTACGATACGCTGGCCAAGTATGGACAGGAGCTGGTGGAGAAGGCAAGGAGCCAGAAAATGGATCCGGTTATCGGACGAGATGAGGAGATCCGGAATGTGATCCGAATTCTTTCCAGAAAAACAAAGAATAATCCGGTACTGATCGGTGAACCGGGTGTCGGTAAGACGGCAGTCGTGGAAGGTTTGGCACAGAGAATCGCTAAGGGAGATGTTCCGGAGAATCTGAAGGATAAAAAGATATTTTCACTGGATATGGGCGCACTGGTGGCCGGAGCAAAGTATCGAGGGGAGTTTGAGGAACGTCTGAAGGCTGTTCTGGAGGATGTGAGAAAGAGCGACGGAGAGATCATTTTATTTGTGGATGAGCTGCATCTGATCGTTGGCGCGGGTAAGACGGAGGGCGCTATGGATGCCGGCAATATGCTGAAGCCTATGCTGGCTCGTGGCGAATTGCATTGCATCGGTGCAACGACTCTGGACGAGCATCGTAAGTATATAGAAAAGGATCCGGCGTTGGAGCGTCGTTTCCAGCCGGTTATGGTGGATGAACCTACGGTGGAGGACACGATCTCTATCCTGCGTGGTCTGAAAGAACGCTATGAGGTCTATCATGGTGTGAAGATCACGGACGGCGCGCTGGTAGCGGCGGCTACGCTGTCGAACCGTTATATCTCCGATCGTTATCTTCCGGATAAGGCCATTGATCTGGTGGATGAGGCCTGCGCTCTGATCAAGACGGAGCTGAATTCTATGCCGACGGAGCTGGATGAGCTGCGCAGAAAAATCATGCAGATGCAGATTGAAGAGGCGGCGCTGAAGAAGGAGACGGATAAGCTGAGTCAGGATCGTCTGGAGACTTTGCAGAGAGAGCTTGCAGAGTTAAATGATGAGTTCAATAATATGAGCGCGCAGTGGGAGAACGAGAAGAATTCTGTGGAGAATCTTTCCAGACTGCGTGAACAGATCGAAGAGACCAATAAGAAGATCGAACTGGCTCAGAGAAATTATGATCTGAATAAGGCGGCAGAGCTGCAGTACGGTGAGCTGCCGAAGCTGCAGCAGCAGTTGGCGATCGAGGAGGAGAAGGTCAGGAACAAGGATCTGTCTCTGGTACATGAGAATGTGACGGATGAGGAGATCGGCAGGATCATTTCCCGTTGGACCGGTATTCCGGTGGCAAAGCTGACGGAGAGTGAGCGGAGCAAGACGTTGCATCTGGCTGATGAGCTTCATAAGCGTGTGATCGGGCAGGACGATGGTGTACAGAAGGTGACAGATGCGATCCTTCGATCCAAAGCCGGGATCAAGGATCCGACCAAGCCGATCGGTTCGTTCCTGTTTATGGGTCCGACCGGTGTCGGTAAGACGGAACTGGCAAAGGCGCTGGCTCAGAGTCTGTTTGATGATGAGACGAATATGGTGCGTATCGATATGAGTGAGTACATGGAGAAGTATTCCGTATCCCGTCTGATCGGAGCGCCTCCGGGATATGTTGGATACGAGGAGGGCGGACAGCTCACGGAGGCAGTACGTCGGAAACCGTATTCTGTTGTGCTGTTTGATGAGATTGAGAAGGCACATCCGGATGTATTTAATGTGCTGCTGCAGGTACTGGATGACGGACGTGTGACGGACTCTCAGGGCAGGACTGTGGACTTCAAGAATACGATCCTGATCATGACTTCCAACATCGGTTCTTCTTATCTGCTGGATGGCATTCAGGAGAACGGGGAGATCGATCCGCAGGCGGAAGAGCTTGTGATGAAGGATCTGCGTGCTCATTTCCGTCCGGAATTCCTGAACCGTCTGGATGAGATCATTATGTTCAAGCCATTGACGAAGGAGAATATCGGCTGTATCATTGAGCTGATGATGAAGGATCTGAACCATCGTCTGGAGACACAGGATATCAGGCTGGAGCTGACGGAAGCAGCCAAGGATTATGTGATCGAAGGCGGCTATGAACCGATGTACGGTGCAAGACCGCTGAAGAGATTCCTGCAGAAGAATGTGGAGACGCTGGCTGCAAAAGAGATTCTTTCCGGGGAAGTGCGCAGCGGAGATACCATCGTGATCGATAAGGAGAGCGATGGGCTGACTACACGGGTGCAGAGAATTGACTGATGGGGCAAGCGCCCAGACTGGGAAATGGCTTCGCATGTTGGAGACGGATTCTGAATGATCATCATAGAATTATCATTTACAGGAGGAGAAAACATTGCTGCCGAAAGATCCCATGATACTTTTAAGCTATATCAACACACAGCTTCGCGATCACTATCCGAGTCTGGACGCGCTGGCGGAAGGACTCGGAGTGGATGCGGAGGAGATCATAAAAAAACTCTCTGCTATCGACTATGAGTACGATGCAGAGAGAAATGCATTCAGATGATATCGATTGGAGAAATCCATAGATATCCTATGAGTAAATCCAATATAGTAATATGCGATATGAAGGGGAAGTCTACTGGTCTGTAAGCTTCCCCTTCATATTATAATCTACAGATCGACAAGCTTCTCTTTCATATTATAATCTACAGATCAGCAAGCTTTTCCTTAAATATTTTAATAAGAAAGAATGTACTCATAATGACGGACGCGATCTCAGCGATATCAAAGCTCCACCACACGGCATGCAGTCCGCCAAGCTTTGCCAGCAGATATGCGGCCGGCAGCAGGATAAAGAGCTGACGTGCCAGAGATACCCACAGGCTGTAGATGCTGCTGCCAAGCGCCTGAAAGACGGAACCGACCACAATGCAATATCCCGCAAACAGGAAGCTGAGACTGATGATGCGCAGCGCCGGAACGCCGATCGTGATCATGTGCTCGGATGCGTTGAACAGCAGGAGCAGCTTATCCGGAATGAACTGGAATGCAGCGAGACCAAAGCACATGATGCAGACCGCGATGATGATACCCAGCTTCAACGCCTGAGTGATGCGCTCACGGTTGCGGGCGCCGTAGTTGTAGGCAATGATCGGAATGATACCATTGTTCATACCGAAGATCGGCATAAATGCGAAGCTGTTCAGCTTAAAGTATACGCCGAAGACCGCGGTGGCCGTGGTGGTGAACTGCAGCAGGATCTTATTGAAACCGAAGGTCATGACGGAACCGATGGCCATCATTATAATAGAAGGAACACCGACTTTATAAATTATGCTGATGACACGTCCGTTGGGCCTGAACCCGCGAAGCTGCAGAGTAATATCATGATTTTTTTTCAGGTTAAATATCAATGCAAGGGTAGCCGCAAGGATCTGTCCGGCAACGGTAGCGGCTGCAGCGCCCCAGACGCCCATTTTCGGGAATCCGAAAAGACCGAAGATCAGGATCGGATCCATGATGATATTGGTGATGGCGCCGATACCCTGAGTGATCATCGTGAAAAAGGTACGACCGGTAGCCTGAAGCAAACGCTCAAAGGTCATCTGCATAAAGATTCCGAAGGAAAAGATGCAAATGACGCTCATGTACTGCACTCCGTATTCGACAATCTGCTGATTATCTGTCTGAGATGCGAAGAACGGCCGGGAGATCACCAGTCCGAGGATACAAAATGCCAGATAACTCAGTGCTGCGAGAAAAATACCGTTATTTGCAGCACGGCTGGCCTCCTCGGGATTCTTTTCTCCGAGACTTCTGGAAAGCAGGGCATTGATGCCGACGCCGGTACCGGAGCCAACGGCGATCATCAGATTTTGAATCGGAAAGGCAAGAGAGACAGCGGTTAACGCGTACTCATCGATCTGTGCCACAAAGATGCTGTCTACGATGTTATACATGGCCTGCACGAGCATGGATATCATCATCGGCAGGGACATTGTGATCAGTAGTTTTGGAATGGGCATGGTTCCCATTTTATTTTCTCTTGGTTCCATGAAAACCTCCTTAATAAAATAAATGTAAATTAATGCGCAGAGTACATTATAAGGGCAATCGCGGGGATTGTCTATAAATGTTTTGCAAAAATAGAAAATACAAGGTATACTGGAAACAGACGTTCTAAAACAGGAAAATGAGGTGACAAAATGGACGAAAGGTATAAGGGTTTAAGAAGAATTTTAATGGTGGTGGCGCTGGGGCAGATGGTTCTGGCACTGGGGCTCATGATTTATGGATTGAAGAATCAATGGATCAGCGACATGCAGAGCAATGCGCTGATGGGCGGTTCCCTGCTGTTATACTGGGTGCTGATGGATATTGTGGAACCGGTGACAACACATCGCTTTGACGGCATCGTGCCGGAGCAGAAGACGGCATATTTTAAGTTTATGGTAATGGATCTGGTTGGATTTGCGGGAATTCTCTATTTTCTGATCGGAATGGGCGGTGCTTCGGGATCGGGCAATCTGCTCGGCGCGGCGGTATTTGCGGCGGTGATGAAGCCCAAGCGCGACAATCAGAGGATCTTCTACGGTCTTGATCCGATTCCGGGAACAGAGGAGGAAGAAGAGGAACAGGCACAGATAGAAGACAGTAGGGCGGAAGAATCTGCGAATGAATAAGTAGTTGGAGAGTTGTCATGGATTTATTTGATTATATGAGAGAGAACACCATGGAAAAGGAAGCTCCGCTGGCATCGAGACTGCGGCCGCGCACACTGGACGAGGTGGTGGGACAGCAGGATATCATAGGCAGGGATAAGCTACTGTACCGCGCCATCAAGGCGGATAAGCTGGGCTCCGTGATTTTTTATGGGCCTCCCGGGACAGGGAAGACGACGTTGGCGAAGGTGATCGCGAACACTACCAGCTCGAAGTTTACGCAGATCAATGCGACGGTAGCGGGAAAGAAGGACATGGAGGACGTCGTGAAGGCGGCGAAGGATGAGCTGGGCATGTATGGCAAGAAGACGATCCTCTTTGTAGATGAGATCCATCGCTTTAACAAGGGACAGCAGGATTATCTTCTGCCCTTTGTGGAGGACGGCACGCTGACGCTGATCGGCGCGACTACAGAGAATCCGTATTTTGAGGTGAACGGCGCTCTGCTTTCACGCTCCGTTATTTTTGAACTGAAGCCTCTTGGAAGAGAGGATATCCGTATTCTGATCGATCGGGCGGTTTATGACAAGGAGCGCGGTATGGGCGCGTATGATGCGGTGATTGACGAGGATGCGGCAGAGTTTCTGGCGAATATGGCGGATGGGGATGCAAGAGCGGCGCTGAATGCAGTAGAGCTCGGGGTACTGACAACGCAGAGAGCTGCGGACGGGAAGATCCACATTACGCTGGAGGTTGCATCGGAATGTATTCAGAAGCGTGTGGTTCGTTACGATAAGACCGGAGATAATCATTATGACACGATCTCGGCGTTTATTAAAAGTATGCGGGGATCGGATCCGGACGCTGCGGTATATTATCTGGCGAGAATGCTGTATGCGGGAGAGAGTGTCACCTTTGTGGCAAGAAGAATCATGATCTGCGCCTCGGAGGATGTGGGTAATGCGGATCCTCAGGCTCTGCAGGTAGCAGTAGCAGCGGCGCAGGCGGTAGAACGTGTCGGTATGCCGGAGGCACAGCTGATTCTGGCGCAGGCAGCGATCTATGTGGCGAGCGCGCCAAAGAGCAATGCCTGCACGAACGCAATCTTCGGGGCTCTGGATTCCGTAAAACACACGAAAGCGGCGGTTCCTGTGCATTTGCAGGATTCCCATTACAAGGGAGCTGCGAAGCTGGGACATGGAATCGGTTATGAATATGCTCATGATTTTCCGAAGCATTTTTCCAGACAGCAGTATCTGCCTGATGCCATTAAAGATGAGGTGTTTTATGAGCCGACAGAGAATGGCTATGAAAAACGAATCAAAGACTATTTACGTTGGGTGCGGGAATAGTTCTTTGGCTGCCTGACATCCGATCCGGAGAGCTTTTTTATCCGGGCTGTCTGTACTTTGACGATGTTTTTTATGCGCAGCGCAACCACGATCGTACTAAGAACGACCTGAATGGCGAGCGTGAGTTTTTCCTGCTGATCTGTTGAGAGCTTCATGGGACCTCCTTTATAATGCTAAGATGGGTAGTTCATATAAGGATAGTATACTCTTTGTGATCTGAAAGTGCAACGGATACGAATGGATGTTGCAGTGGATAGGAGCGGATGCTGCAACGTATACGAATGCGTGTTGCAGAGGGTACGAATGCGTGCGCGGTTGCAGAGCATCGGCAAATGTTATATACTCGTAATTGGTGGATATATGAGACAAAAGAGAGTTTTGTGGGGTGAGAAGCCTTACCGGTCGCTGGACTATGAGCTGAAGCGGCAATTTGGAGAAAAGGTGTATAAGCTGTCCTTAAATGGAGGAATGACGTGTCCGAATCGCGACGGCAGCATCGGCAGAGGTGGCTGTATTTTTTGCAGCGCCGGTGGAAGCGGCGATTTTGCGGGAGGTGCGGGCGCTTCTATCCGGGAACAGATGATGGAACAGAAGCTTCGTCTCGAGAAAAAACATGCACAGAAATACATTGCATATTTTCAGGCATACACGAATACCTACGCGCCGGTGGAATATCTGGAAGAGATATTCACGGAGGCGGTAAAGGATGAAGAGGTGGTGGCATTATCCGTAGCCACACGTCCGGATTGTCTGCCGGAGGAGGTGCTGGGGCTGCTGGAAGGTCTGAACCGGTGGAAGCCGGTTTGGGTAGAGCTTGGGCTGCAGACCATTCATGAGGATACTGCCCTGCGAATCAGAAGGGGCTATGAGCTGCCGTGCTTTGAAGCAGCTGTGAGGGAGCTTCGAAGCCGTGGCTTGGAGGTCATTGTACATACGATACTCGGTTTGCCGGGAGAGGATGGGAAGAGGATGCTTCAGACCATAGAATACCTGAACGGACTGGATATTCAGGGAATCAAGCTTCAGCTGCTGCATGTGCTGCGGGGGACGAGACTTGGAGAGATCTATATAAGACAGCGTGAAGCCTGTGATGAGAAAGACAGCACGGATGGCGGACAGACAGAGACAGCGGAGGAGTTTCCGCGGATAGAACCGCTGGATATGGAAGCATATATAGATCTGGTGATAGAGCTTCTGGAGCATTTATCACCGGAGATCACGGTACACCGGGTGACCGGTGACGGGCCGAGAGAGCTTTTGCTGGCACCGCTTTGGAGCGTGCAGAAGCATAAAGTACTCAATCTTCTGCACCGGGAGATGAAGCGGCGGGAAAGCTGGCAGGGGAAGCAACAGATCATATGATCCGCAGAGATCTTAAGGAGGGCATCTATGAAGGACGTTCATGTATTATATAAACTGGTGATTTTGTATCTTTTAAATAAGGTTGATTTTGCGCTGTCAAATGGTCAGCTGTGTGCATTTATTGCCGAAGAGGAATACACGGATTATTTTACGGTACAGCAGGTGCTTTCGGAGATGATCGAATCCGGTCTTCTGCGCACCAGCGTGGTACGCAATACGACACTCTATGAGATGACGGAGATGGGACATGACACTCTGGAATACTTTGGGGCGGACATTTCTCAGGGAATCCGTGATGACGTAGACGCGTATTTGAAAAAAAATAAGATGAAGCTTCGCAATGAGAATGCCGTGATCGCAGATTATCAGAAGCTGGCGGAGGATGAGTACGTAGCGCATCTGAGAGTAAAAGAAAAAGAAACGGTCCTGATCGATCTTTCACTGAATGTGCCAACGGAGCAGCAGGCCATTGTGATCTGCGACCAGTGGCAGAAGAAGAATGTAGAGATCTACGGATATCTGATGAAGGAATTATTGAAGAACCGATGAAAATATTACTGGTGGCGGTGAACGCCAAATATATACATTCTAATCCGGCGCTGTATAGTCTGCGGGCTTATGCCGGTACATATGCAGAACAGGTGGAGCTGCTCGAGCTGACGATCAACCACTATCCGGATGACATCCTGCAGGAGATCTTTCGCAGGAAGCCGGATGTGGTTGCTTTTTCCTGCTATATCTGGAATTTATCTATGATCGAACGCATTCTGGGGGATCTTCCGAAGATACTCCCGCAGACGCAGATCTGGATGGGAGGCCCGGAGGTATCTTATGATGCGCCGGAGTTTCTGGAGAAGCATCCGCAGGTGTGCGGCGTGATGGTGGGGGAGGGCGAGGAGACCTTCAAGGAGCTGGCAGCATATTACGTAGACGGTGTGGGAAGTCTGGCGGATATTGCGGGACTTGTCCGAAGAGCGGATGACAGGAGGATCTATGTCAACGCACCGCGCAGTCCGCTGGATATGAATCAGATTCCGTTTCTATATCAGGACATGAAGCCCTTTGCGCATCGGATCGTATATTATGAGAGCAGCAGAGGCTGCCCGTTTTCCTGCAGCTACTGCCTGTCCTCGATCGACAAGCGGGTACGGTTTCGGGATCCTAAGCTGGTGGTGAAGGAATTGCAGTACCTGATGGATCAGGGAGTACCGCAGGTGAAGTTTGTGGATCGCACCTTTAATTGCAGTCATACACATGCGCTGACGATTTGGCGTTATCTGAAGGAACACGATAACGGCACGACGAATTTTCACTTTGAGATTGCGGCGGATCTTTTGAATGAGGAGGAGCTGAGCCTGCTGAACAGTTTGCGGCCGGGACTGGTGCAGCTGGAGATTGGGGTACAGTCTACGAATCCGGAGACGATCCGGGAGATCGACCGTGTGATGGATTTTGAACAGCTGACCTCTGTGGTTCGCCGGGTGCAGCAGGGGCACAACATTCATCAGCATCTGGATCTGATCGTGGGGCTGCCTAAGGAGAATTATGAGAGCTTCTGTCGTTCCTTCGATGACGTCTATCGTCTGCATCCGGACCAGCTGCAGCTGGGGTTTTTGAAGGTGCTGAAGGGCTCGAAGATGCACCGCAAGGCAGAGGAGTATGAGCTATGCTACCATACGGAGCCGGTATATGAGGTGTTTTGCACCAGATGGATTTCTTATGAGGAGGTGCTTCGGCTGAAGGCTGTGGAGGAGATGGTGGAGGTCTACTATAACAGCGGTCAGTTTATGAATGCGGTGATATGTCTGGAAAAGGAGTTTTCCACGCCATTTGCCATGTTTGCCTATTTGGCAGATTATTATGAGGCACATGATCTCAATGGGAAAAATCATTCCAGACAGGCGCGATTTGAGATTTTACTGGATGCGATCTCACAGGTGGCCAAGGAGAGGGAGCTGTATCGGGAGCTGCTGACTCTGGATGTTTATCTGCGGGAAAAGAGCAAGAGTCGTCCGGCGTGGGCGAGGAATGATGCGGTGGATGAACAGAGTATGAAAGAGACGATCCTTCGGTTTTATAAAAAGGAGGAGCAGGAGCGGAGATTTTTGCCGGGTTACGAAAGCTACAGTGCGAAGCAGATGATGCATATGACACATCTGGAACGCTTCTCCTATGACGTGCTGGGAGACAAAAGCAGGGGAGAACACTGTCTGCTGTTTGATTACCGACGTCGCGACCCGTTAAACGGGAATGCGGCGGTGACAGAGCTGAGTTATCAGGATATGGAGTGAAGCCGCGAGGCATCCTGAAAACAGAGTGCAGCTGTGACGTGACGGATTTCGCCTCAGATTTCGATAGAGCATAAGGAGAATGAGATGATAAAGGACTATGTGGCGCTGGATCTGGAGACGACGGGATTGAGTCCGGTAAATGACCGGATTCTGGAGATCGGTGCAATCCGGGTGCGAGACGGACAGGAGGAAGCCAGACTCTGCACGCTGGTGGACTGTGGAATGAGGATTCCCGAGAGGATCAGCGCTTTGACAGGAATCACCAACGAGATGCTGGAGGAGGCGAGAAGCCATGGGAGCGCGCCACAGACAGCGCAGGCAGTGCGTGAGCTGACGGAGTTTTGTGAGGAGCTGCCTTTGCTGGGACACAACATTATATTTGATTATGGCTTTGTAAGGCAGCATGCGGCGAATCATGGGATGGAATTTTGCCGTCATGGAATAGATACGCTGAAGATCGCCAAACGGTTTCTGGGTGTTCTGCCGAGCCGCCGGCTGGAGGCATTGTGCGACCATTATCATATTGAGACGCGGGCGCATCACCGGGCGGTGGAGGATGCTCTGGCGGCAGCGAAGCTGTATGGGCGGCTCTCCGAAGAGTTTGAGACAATGGATGCAGGTGCATTTTTACCTCAGGAGCTGATATATTCTGTGAAAAAAATGTGTCCCGCCACGAAATTCCAAAAAGCGTACTTGATTGATTTGGTAAAATATCATAGAATAGCATTGGATGTTCCCATCGACGGTCTGACGAAAAACGAGGCGTCTCGGCTGATCGATCGGATCATACTGACATATGGAAGGATTAGAAGGTGATAACCATGTTGGATATGAGAAATACAAAGACAAAGCGCATGATCGCAGGAGTGATCGCAATTCTGCTGGTAGTTGCTATGGTAGCGACGACCTTTATCGGCGCTTTTCTGTAGGAGCGTTCTGGGGAGTGCATGCGGGCGACGAGAGTTGCCCTTTTTGACGTACTGCAGAATATAAGGGAGGAAGCAATGAAAAGTAAGAAACATACGACGGCATTGCTGGCGGCGCTTGCCTGCATGAGCCTTTTGGGGATGACGGCTCATGCGGAGGAGACCATAGGTCAGGGTGTTTCGATCGCCGGAGTGGATGTACAGGGGATGACCTATGCGCAGGCCGAGATGGCGGTAAAGGAAAAGGTGAACGGAATCCTGAATTCTACGATTGATGTAGAGGTGGGAGAGGATCATATCAATGCGACCGCAGTGGATTTCGGGTTGCAGTGGAAGAACCGCAAGGTTGTGAATGAGGCGTTTGAGCTCGGTAATTCCGGGAATCTGATCAAGCGCTATAAGGATACGCAGGATCTTGCCAGAGAGCCAAAGGATCTGGCGCTTCATTTTTCTGCGAATGAAGATGCTGTCCGTACATTTATTGAAGGAAAGTGCAAGCAGTTTGAGAAGGAACCGCAGGACGCGGAGATCTCCTCAGACGGTTCCGGCGGTTTTAATCTGACGCCGGGAGTGACCGGACAGGTTCTGGATGTGGATGCCTCTGTGACGGCGGTGATGGACTATATTGCCAATGAGTGGGAAGGCAACGGTACCGTAGCGCTCAGCGTGGAGACGGAAGCGCCGAAGGGAGATACGAAGGATCTGGAGCAGATCACGGATCTTCTCGGCACCTATACGACATATTATGGATCTACATACGGCAGAAATGTGAATGTAGAAAGAGGCGCGGAATTGATCAACGGTCATGTGATCTGGCCGGGAGAATCGTTCTCCGTGTGTGATCATCTGGTGCCGTTTACGGCAGAGAACGGCTATGAGCAGGCGGGAGCCTATGAGGAGGGACGTGTGGTACAGGATTACGGCGGAGGTATCTGTCAGGTGTCCACGACCTTATATAATGCATTGCTTCGCGCGGAGATCCAGATCGACGAGCGTCACAATCATACCATGAGTGTCAGCTATGTGCCGATCGCTATGGATGCAGCAATCGCGGAGGGACTGATGGATCTGGTATTTACAAACAATCAGAAGACTCCGATCTTCATCTCCGGATATGCCTATGGCGGAGAATTGACGTTCTCTGTTTACGGCAAAGAGACGAGACCGGAAGACCGCTATGTGGAGTTTTATTCCGAGACCGTCAGTACGACCGAGGTACCGACGACCACCGTACTGTATGCGCGCGATGATCAGAATGTCGGATATTTCCAGCAGGTACAGTCGGCCGCAGCGGGAAGCACCGGTGTGCTGTATAAGTCTGTGACATATAATGGAGAGACGACGACCGAGCAGATCAACACCAGCACCTATCAGCCGATACAGACGAGCTATGAGGTGGGTACGATCGGTGCGAGTCAGGCGCTGCTGAATGCGATATATTCGAATGATCTGGCAGGGGCGCAGCTCGCTGCGACAGGAGTTGTGACAGTGCAGACAGAGACGAATCAGTCTGAGAGCAATGCAACCGATACTACCGGCGTTGTCCCGGATGGAACGATAACGACACCGCAGACAGATGTGACCGGAGGCTATTATATGGATACCCCGGATGGAGAGGTGTATGTGCCCGGCGCTGTTGACGACGGAGTTGTACTGTGGCAGTAAGGCGATGCGCCAAGAAATGGATAGACAGGAGGGCTACGTGAGATACGCAGCCCTTTTATTATAGTAGAAAGTTATGAGCAAGTGGCGAAGCGGATTGCGAATAGCCGCTTGACAAACAGGAGAGAGACACTATGAGAATTGGAAAGGTTTCGGAAAATGTGTGGAAACGGTCCGTACAGAAGCGATGCTGTGGACAATCGCCCCGGTCAGGAGAAACAGATGTGGAAAAGATGTCTACTGATATTAGCCTACAGGGACCGGGTATCGGGCAGGATGCGGCGGTTCTGGATGTGAGCGGGCAACTTCGGGCAGCTATGGCGATGGAGGCCGCGTCGATCAGCGAAGCGTCGGATGTGTGTTCCGTGGCAGAGCATGCGATCAATAACCTATACTGTAAGGGTGCCGATCCGGCTTCTATGATGCTGGCGGTAACCTTGCGGGAGGCGGCAGAGGAATCAGAGCTGCGGGAGATCATGGATAGCGCCGCCCGGACAGCGCTCAGGCACGGTATGCAGATCACCGGCGGACATACGGAGGTACGCAAAGGTCTGCAGAAAAGTGAACTCACGGTAACGGTTCTCGGTATGAGTGGCGAGGCGCGGGCGGAAGAGCTCAGGATCGCTCCGGGACTGGATCTGATCATGACGGGGCACGCCGGTTCCGAGGGCGCTGCGCGGTTGGCCAGAAGGGCAGACCGGAGGCTGCGCAGTCTTTTCCCTGCGGAGCTGGTAGAGAACGCACAGAATTTTGATGAGGAGCTATCCGTAAAGTCTGCGGCTGAGACGGCGTTAAAGTGTGGTGTGAAAGCCATGCACGACATTTCACAGGGGGGAGTGTTCGGCGCCCTGTGGGAATTCTGCGAGAGTACGCAGACCGGTATGGAGGTGGATCTGAAGCGGATTCCGATACGTCAGGAGACGATAGAGATCTGTGAGATCTTCGGGTGGAATCCTTATTGCCTGCTGACTGGGAATGCTTTGCTGATCGCCTGTGAGGATGGACAGCACATGATAGAAGAGCTGCACCGTGCGGGAGTATCGGCGGCTTTGATCGGCCATACGCTGCCGGAGCGTGAGAAGGTCCTCACAAATGGGGAAGACAGACGTTTTTTGGATAAACCGGCACAGGATGAGATCTGGAAATTAGACGAGATAGAGACATCACCGAAGAAAGAAAAAGCAGTGCTGAATATTGTACTGTTTGAGCCGGAGATCCCGGCGAATACGGGAAATATCGGAAGAACCTGTGTGGCTACGGGCGCGCGGCTTCATCTGATCGAGCCGCTGGGATTTCGTTTAAATGAGAAGTCTATCAAACGGGCCGGAATGGATTACTGGGAGCATCTGGATGTGACAAGATATCTGGACTTTGCGGATTTTATGGAAAAAAATCCGAATGCGAAGATCTATATGGCCAGTACGAAAGCCCCGAAGTCTTACACGGAGGTGCAGTATGAGCCGGACTGCTTTATCATGTTCGGAAAAGAGAGCGCCGGGATTCCGGAAGAGATTCTGTTGGAGCATCAGGACACGGCGATCCGCATCCCCATGCTGTCCGAGATCCGTTCGCTGAATCTGGGAAATTCCGTGGCCATTGTGCTGTATGAGGCATTGCGCCAGAATGGCTTTACACAGATGCAGTCAGAAGGACATCTGACAAGATACGAATGGAAATAACGACAACGTCCTCTCAAAAGGTTTGAGAGGACGTTGTGAATTTATATCCGACACCCCAGACGGTGGTAAGAGACCATGCAGCATGGTCTTTTATTTTTTGTCGAATTCGCTTGATATGGACGTCTACCGTTCTGGCGTCGCCGAGATAGTCATACCCCCAGACATAGTCCAGAAGCTGTTCCCGGGTAAATACGCGATTGGGGGAGGAGGCGAGACGGTACAGCAGCTCCAGCTCTTTTGGCGGCATACTGATCTCCTTTCCTTCATAAATCACCGCATAATTGGTCAGGTTGATCAGAAGATCGGGGTAAGAGACATATTCTCCGATTCGATTTTTATCTGAGAGAAGCGGTGAGGCAAAACGGCGGCGCAGAGCGGCACGGATACGTGCGCCAAGCTCTCCCAGATCCGGAGGCTTGATCACATAGTCGTCCGCCCCGGCATCCAGTACACGTATTTTATCCGCTACCTGATCATCGGAGGACAGAATGATGATGGGGACGTCGGAGACTGCGCGCAGCTTCTGACAGACAGCGAATCCGTCCATTCCGGGCAGATGCAGGTCAAGGAGCACGAGATCCGGATTCCAAGAGGAAAACTCCCGCACAGCGGAATCTCCTTCCAGATACACTTTGGTCAAATAACCAGCAGATTTCAAATGTGCAGCAATTCTTTTCAGCAAAAACATATCATCGTCAATAAGCATGATTTTTGACTCCATTGTGAGCCTCCTTTCAGCTACTTCTTAAAGGTAACGATCGTAACGCCCGCATCCCCCTCACCGAACTCACCCAGACGGTAGGAATCCACGATCTTTTGTTTTCTCAGATAATTATGGACAGCCTTGCGCAGCGCTCCGGTTCCTTTGCCGTGTACGACACGGACACTGGGCATATGCGAAATATAAGCGTCGTCGAGATATTTATCCAGCTCCGAGATAGCCTCGTCCGTGGTCTTGCCAAGTAGATTGATCTCAATACCGACGGAAGCGGATTTAGTCATCTTGATCTTGCCGCTGCCGGACCGGTGCTGGTATTTGGGAGCTGTCTCCATATCCGGGATCAGCTCCAGATCGCGGATATTTACCTGAGATCTGAGAATACCCATCTGTACAAAGAGATCGCCCTTCGCATTGGGAAGACTGCTGACGGTGCCCTTCAGGTTCATGCTCAGCACCTTGACGCTGTCACCAAGATGCAGATCCTCCGGACGCAGAGTCTTTGAGGTACGTTTTTCCTGCTTGAGAGCGAGCTTTTTCTCCACGGAAGTCATCCTTTCGCGCAGACGATTGCGTTCCTGCTCCATAGCCTTGGAGGAGATGCCTTCCTTTCCGAATTTATTAAAATTCTTAATGGTGGTATCTGCATATTCCTTGGCTTCCCGCAGGATGGTATGCGCCTTTTCGTTGGCCTCCCGCAGGATACGCTCACGCTGCGCGTCTATGGATTCCTGCTTCTGCTCGAGACGCTTCTTCAGAGATTCGATCTCCTGTTTATAGCGGTTGATCTCCTCTTGTTCACGCTCAATGGTAACGCGGCTGCTCTCCAGATCACTGATGATAGTCTCAAAATCCTCATCCTGCTGACTGAGCTGTGTACGGGCTTCCTCTATGATATCTTCCGGCAATCCCAGCTTGGCAGAGATGGCGAAGGCATTACTTTTACCGGGAATACCGATCAGCAGACGGTAGGTGGGACGCAGTGTCTCCACATTGAATTCGCAGGAGCCGTTCTCCACGCCGTCGGTGGTGAGGGCATAGACCTTCAGCTCGCTGTAATGAGTGGTAGCCATTGCCCGGATATTCTGGCGGTGCAGATTTGACAAAATAGAGATGGCAAGCGCTGCTCCCTCCGTGGGATCGGTGCCGGCGCCCAGCTCGTCGAAGAGAACGAGAGAGCGGTCGTCTGCTTTCGCAAGGATATCTACAATATTGGTCATATGCGCGGAAAAGGTACTCAGGCTCTGTTCGATACTCTGTTCATCTCCGATATCGGCAAATACCTCCTCAAACACGGCCAGCTCAGAATGATCAAAGGCCGGAATGTGAAGACCTGCCTGCCCCATCAGGGTAAACAGTCCTACGGTCTTTAAAGAGACCGTTTTACCTCCGGTGTTGGGTCCTGTAATGATCAACAAGGTAAAATCATCACCGAGACGGATATCGATAGGAACGACTTTTTTCTTATCCAACAGCGGATGACGTCCTTTTTTTATGTTGATGATGCCGCGATCATTGAAATCCGGTTCCGTGCCGTTGTAGGACTTGGACAGCATCGCGCGGGAAAAGATAAAGTCCAGATTTGTCAGCAGCATCTGATCATCCAACAGGGGCTCGATAAATTCTGCGGTGCGGGTACTGAGGTTCGAGAGAATGATCTCAATTTCTTTTTCTTCCCTGAGCTCCAGCTCACGCAGTTCGTTATTTAATTTGATGACGGCCATGGGCTCCACAAAGAGGGTAGAGCCGGTGGAGGACTGATCGTGGATCATGCCCTGTACCTGTCCGCGGTATTCCGCTTTGACCGGCAGACAGTAGCGACCGTTTCTCATGGTGACTACGGGATCCTGCAGATAGGTACGGGCAGAACCGTTCACCATGGAGTTCAGCTGCGCATGGACACGGTCGTTCATCTGAGACATTGCCCGTCGAATACTGCGAAGCGTGGGGCTTGCGTCATCACAGATCTCCTCCTCAGAGGGAATACAGCGTCGGATCTCATTGGCCAGAGGAGAGAGCGGCTGCAGAGCGTCAAACAGTGCGTCAAGGGCATCCGGTTCCAGATCGTCGCTCTCTTTTCGGGAGTAAGCCTTTACCCGTGTACAGACCTCCAGCAGCTTGCAGATACGCAGAAGCTCCGCAGGACTTAGGATACTGCCGATCTCCAGACGTTTTAGGGAACCGCGGATATCGCTGACACCGGAAAAGGAGATGCTTCCCTTCTGATATATACGTGTCAGTGCCAGACTCGTCTCATGCTGCAGCGTGCGGATCTCTTCCAGATTCGTAGACGGAAGCAGATGCTTGCACAGCTCACGTCCCGGTACAGAACCGGCAAAACCGACAAGCTGATCAATGATTTTCTGATATTCTAAAGTTCGTAAAGCTTTTTGATTCATGTTAAAATCTCCTGCTGATATAAAAACATATTTTTCTGCGTAAAGTATAACACACTCAGTGGGTGAAAGAAAGGTCAGGATTCTGAGCGACGGATAAAAAATGACTTGTGAGGGAACAGGGCTTCGGGTATAATGTACGTGCAGCTTTGAGCCGGACGGAAGCAGTTCGAGCCGGATCAGGAATATAGAATTATGAAGAAAAATGAAGAAGGAGCAATGATCATGAAATATATAGAAAGTCTCAGAGAGGGCGATCGCCTGAACGGTATTTATCTGTGTAAACATAAGCAGTCTGCGGTGACCAAGAACGGAAAAGCCTATGAGAATGTGATTCTGCAGGATAAGACGGGAACACTGGAGGCGAAGATCTGGGAGCCGAATTCCAATGGGATCGAGGAGTTTGAGCCGATGGATTATATTGACGTCACAGGCGACGTGACGAATTTTCAGGGGGCACTTCAGGCCAGCATCAAGCGTGCGCGCAAGGCTTCCGAGGTGGAGTATGATCCGGCGGATTATCTTCCGGTCAGCGAGAAGGATACAGATGAGATGTATAAGGAGCTGCAAAAGCTGTTGGGTAGTGTGAAAAATCAGTGGCTGAAGCAGCTGATAGATATGTATTTTACAGATAATGAGGCATTTATCGAGGCCTTTTGCTTCCACTCTGCGGCGAAGTCCGTACATCACGGATTTGTGGGCGGGCTGCTGGAGCATACCCTTGGGGTGGTAAAGCTGTGTGATTATTATTGTACGCAGTATCCGGTACTGAACCGGGATCTTTTGCTGACCGCTGCGGCCTTCCATGATGTGGGAAAAATCAGTGAGATCTCAAAATTCCCGGAAAATGATTACACAGACGACGGACAGCTTCTCGGACATATTTATATGGGAACAGAGCTGGTACGTGTCAGCGCCCGCAGGATCACAGGCTTTCCGAAAAAGCTGTCCAGCGAACTGTGCCACTGCATTCTGGCGCATCACGGCGAGCTGGAGTATGGCTCTCCGAAAAAGCCGGCGCTGATGGAGGCCATGGCGCTGAATCTGGCGGATAATACAGATGCGAAGCTGGAGACCTTCCGGGAGATCCTGAAGTCAGCCGGGGAGAATAACGGCTGGCTGGGCTATAATCGACTTCTGGAGTCGAATGTGAGAAAAACAGGAAAATAAATTCCAAGGTGATCAATTTCGTGCTTGACAATAATGGAAATATAGTGTACTATGCAGATATGACACTGATACACGGAGAGGTGATGATGCTATGGAATTTAATTCGGCGCTTCCGATCTATCTGCAGGTGGTTACCGCCATTAAGCGGGAGATCGTCATCGGGGCGATAGGTCTGGGAGAGAAGCTGCCTTCGGGAAGAGATCTGGCGATCCGATATACGATCAATCCAAATACGGCGAGCAGAGTCTATAAGGAACTGGAGAGCGAGGGGATCTGCTTTACCAGAAGAGGATTGGGGACGTTTGTAAGCGAGGATCCGGAATTGATTTCCAGAATGAAGGCAGAGATGGCACAGGAGCTTCTGCAGCAGTTTATCGATGGCATGAGCCGACTCGGCATCACGAGAGCCGAGGCTGCGGAAATGATCAGAAGGGAGGAGTAGCGCGGAGGAGTCTGCGCAGTATGAAACATGTTAGAGAGCAGAGAAGTTACAAAGAATTATTTGAGAAAGACAGCAGTGAACCATGTGAGTCTGCAGCTGGAGCCGGGAAAGATCTATGCGATCCTCGGACCGAACGGCAGCGGAAAGACTACATGGATGAAGATGGCGGCGGGGCTGGTAAAGCCCAGCTCCGGGGAGATACTATATAATGGTAAGCCTGTCGGAGTGGAGAGTAAGAAAGATATCGCCTATATGTCTACGGAGCCGTACTTTTATAACTGGATGACGGTGAAGGATGTCGGAGCATATTATCAGGACTTTTTTGAGGATTTTTCCATGGAGGAGTATCACAGATTACTGCAGCGCATGGAGCTGACAGAGGATCTGAAGACCAAGGCGTTGTCCACCGGTATGATGGCGAAGCTGAAGATCGCAGTGACCATGGCGCGCAAAGCGAAGGTATATCTTCTGGATGAGCCGCTCAACGGTATTGACCTGATGGCGAGAGATGAGATCATGCGCAGTATTCTGGAGAGCGCCGGATCGGACGTGACCCTGATGCTGTCCAGTCATCTGGTAGATGAGCTGGAGAAGATCGTGAGCACTGCGATCTTTATGAAGCACGGCAATCTGGTTACCGTATGTGATGCGGAGGAGCTGCGGATGCAGCAGGGCAAATCGATAGTAGATCTATATCGTGAGATTTATGGACATGGAGGTGAGCAGTCATGACGAAGCTGATGAAATATGAGTGGCGCAAGGCATTGTTTCCAAAGATGGTTCTTCTTGTGATCACGGCAATTGCGGAGATTGCATTTCTGATTGGCATATTTTCCAAAAAAGAGATGTGGTATGGTCTGGGTATTGAAGGTCTGGTGCTGTGTGCGATCTTTGGTATTCTTTATATCGGTATCGAGAGCTTGACGACGTTCTCGAAGGATCTGAATACAAAACAGAGTTACATGCTGTTTCTGACGCCTCATACCAGCTATGAGATTCTCGGCTCCAAGGTATTGATGAACGCGATTTCTATTTTTGTGACCGGCGCATTTTTTGCTGTGTTGGCAATCGTTGATATCGGAATCGGCGTCGCCTCTATCGGCGGTGTGAAAGAACTGCTGAGCTTTGCGGAGGCATTTATGAGTGTTAAGATCGACTGGAACAATATCCGTCAGATCGCGCTTATGGCCTTTTCCTCCGCGCTGGTAAGCTGGCTGAATATCATTGTTGTTGGCTATCTGGCCATTTTGTTATCCGCGACAGTACTTGCGGGGAAGAAGGGAAGTCGCGTGGTGAGCTTTGTGATCTTCCTGATCATCAGCGGAATATCCAGCTATGTAGTAAATCTGGTGACCCGTTCCATGAACGAGATAGCGTCCTTTTGGTGTACTGTGGGCTGTATGCTGATCTTTACCGTGATCTTCTACGCGATCACCGGCTGGATCATGGATAAGAAGCTGAGCGTATAATTATAAGTAAGTATAGATTGTGACAGGAATCAGAATGGATTCCGGAGTTATCTGGAGGATACATGAAAAAAGATGACATTTTAAGATTGGAAATTATAGATATCGGCGCCGACGGAGCCGGTATCGGTAAGGCTGACGGTATGACGTTTTTCGTGAAGGATGCGATCATCGGAGATGTTGTCGAGGCCAAGATCATGAAACTGAAGAAATCCTACGGATATGCCCGGCTGATGAAGGTACTGGAGCCTTCATCATGCCGGGTTGCGCTCGTCTGCCCTGTAGCGAAGCAGTGTGGCGGATGCCAGATTCAGGAGATGGCCTATGAGGAACAGCTTCGCTTCAAGGAGAATAAGGTGCGCAACAACCTGATACGTATCGGCGGTTTTGCAAAAGACTCTTTGCCTATGGAGCCGATCGTTGGCATGGAAGAACCATTTTACTATCGTAATAAGGCACAGTTTCCTGTCGGAACAGACAAGGAAGGGCATATCATTGCGGGATTTTATGCAGCCCGCAGCCATTATATTATTCATAATCGTAAGTGCTACCTCGGTGCAGAAATCAATGAGGAGATTCTGAACCGGGTAATCTCCTATATGGAGCGGGAGCAGGTGACAGCTTATGATGAGGCCTCCGGGAAGGGACTGGTGCGTCATGTACTGATCCGCTGCGGATTCACGACCGGTGAAATCATGGTGTGTCTGGTGGTGAACGGAGACAGGCTCCCAAAGTCGGAAGCTCTGGTGAAAAGTCTGCAGGAGATCCCGGGCATGACCAGTATTTCCCTGAATGTAAATCGTGAGCGAACCAATGTGATTCTTGGACATGAGGTCAAGGTTCTCTGGGGGCGCGGCTATATCGAGGATTATATCGGAGACGTCAAATATCAGATTTCACCGCTGTCTTTTTTTCAGGTAAATCCGGTACAGACGAAGAAGCTCTATGGACTGGCGCTGGAGTATGCACAGCTGACAGGGAAAGAGACAGTGTGGGATCTCTACTGCGGGATCGGCACCATCTCCCTGTTTTTGGCACAGAAGGCCAAGCAGGTATACGGTGTGGAGATCGTCCCGGCGGCCATCGAGGATGCGAAGAACAACGCGAAGATCAATCATATCGGCAATGCAGAATTTTATGTGGGCAAGGCGGAAGATATTCTTCCGAAATACTATGAGGATTATGCAGCAGAGCACGGCGGCGAGAGGGCTTACGCAGACGTGATCGTGGTAGATCCGCCGCGCAAGGGCTGTGATGCCGCATTATTAGAGACAATGCTGAATATGCGGCCGGAGCGCATCGTCTATGTGAGCTGCGACAGCGCTACCCTCGCCAGAGATCTGCGGGTGCTGTGCGACGGAGGCTATGAACTGATTAAGGTACGGCCTGTGGATCAGTTCCCGATGACGACCCATGTGGAGACGGTTGTCTTACTTTCCAAGGGCGAGATCGACTCGAAAAAGGTGCGGGTCGAGTTCTCTCTGGAAGATATGAATATGTCAGGATTCCAAGAAGGTGCAACCTATGGACAGATCAAAGATTATGTCTTGGAAACCAGCGGTTTGAAGGTGTCCTCCTTGTATATCTCTCAGATTAAAAGAAAGCACGGTCTGGAGGTCGGAAAAAATTACAACTTGTCCAAGAAAGAAAATGCCAGAGTTCCAAACTGTCCCCTTGAAAAGGAACAGGCAATCACAGAAGCATTGAAGCATTTTCATATGATATAGCAGCAATAAAGCAAGTGGTCTCATGATCTGGTGAGGCTACCTGCTTTATTTGATATGATCGGTTTTTGTTGAAAACTCGATTTATAATCTGCTCACCACGCTTTCATTACCTTAATAATGGGCCGCATGGATATATTAACCTGAGAGTACGGTTCAGCCATTGGAAGAACATTGGTTTTCGGGCGACTGGTGAGGCTGTCCAAGGCTAACAACGGATGTTTGTCGGCTTCTGGAATGCCGTCCAGAAGAATCAGACTTGCGCATCAACAGCTAATTCTCCAACAGAGTATAGTGCTGCTTTACCAGCCAACTTTACACGTTCTCCCTCCAATTTGCAGTACAGGGTGCCGCCTCTGCGGGAGGCCTGATAAGCAATGATTTCGTTCTTCTTCAGCTGCTGCGCCCAGTACGGCACGATATGGCAATGGCCGGAACCGCAGACGGGATCCTCTGGCACATTGCATTTCGGCGCAAAAGAGCGGGAAATGCAGTCCGTATCGGTTCCTCTGGCTGTTACTTGCAGAAGAAGGCCGTCCAGTTTTAACAGTTTATCTTGATCTGGCTGCATACTTCGTATTGTTTCTGCATCCTCAAACACACAGAGCAAGTCACGCCCCATATATGCCTCTTTGGGAACGGCACCGATTGCATCGATCATTGCTTCGGTAACAGGCACCGGTTTAAGCTGGTAAGCCGGAAAATCCATCTCATAAAGATCTTCTTTTTTTACAACCGTCAGTTCGCCGCTCATCGTATCAAAAATGATCCGGGAAGCATTATTCTCATAGAAATTCAGCAGCACGAAGGCACAGGCCAGTGTGGCATGACCGCAAAGATCAATCTCACCGCCGGGCGTAAACCATCTAAGATGATAACGGTCTCCATTCTTTACAGCAAAGGCTGTTTCTGACAGATTGTTCTCTCTGGTGATATTCATCATCAGTTCTTCCGGAAGCCATTGATCCAGAATGCAGATCGCAGCAGGATTGCCGTGGAAGATCTGCTCGGTAAAGGCATCTACAATGTATTGTTTCATGCTCGTTCTCCTCCTTGTTCTAAAACAGTATCATACTGAAATATACGATCGTATCATTTCCAAAAGAGTGGCTTAGCCCTAATTCATCGGTTAGCTGTAAAATTACTATGCCGTGACTTTCCATGGATGGGAGTCTGCTTTCTGGGTGACGACACGGTTCCTTCGGGCATCCGCACTGTTCACATGCAGTACAGCCGGTAGACAGGACATAAAAATTTTGTAGCCTTTTGCTTAAATCTGCATGAATATTTCTCGTAATCTCTTCATGCGTATGCTTGACTTTTAAACACGCTTCCTGATCCCAGCTGTTTGAAACCTCTGTAACGGTTGAAAAGACCAGACAATGTTGATATGTCTTACATAACCGAATACTCTCATGAATATCCCCACAGTAAGGTGGGCATGCCCATGAATGTCCATATCGCTTGCAGTCTGTTTCACAGATGAACCATACCTTATCCGAAAAAGGAATCTGTTCTATTTCACCAAACGTATATTCGCAAATGGGGTACTCCAAGATTGTCTGCTCAATAATTTCTCGTTTATCTAACATCCTTTTTCCTCCATAATGCTACGTGAGCGATGACATTCTACTGAGATGCTTGCACTCATGATACTGGCAAACACACACAGTGCAATATCAACAAGCCAGATTAGTTTATAGCTTCCAGTCTGATTGACAAATATTCCGCCTAGCCATGCGCTGAAAAACGCACCGATCTGATGCACCAAAAACAGCAAACCGATCAATGTGGCGACTTGCTTCAGATCAAATTGTTCGTTGACTAACCCAGAGGTAGGAGAAACCGTGGCATCGCCGGTGAGGCCCAAACCCACGGAGAAAATTAAGGCAGTCACTACAGTTTTCGGTAATACAAACAAGTACAGTGCCACCCATACTGCCCGGAACCCGTAGTAGAACGCCAGTAGCTTTCCTTTGTTCAGTCGTGTACTGAGGAAACCGGAGAGCAGTGCTCCGACGATGGTTGCAATGCCATAAAAGGAAAATGCCCAGCTTGCTGCCGTTTCTGCAATTCCATAGGAAACATATTGGGAAAACAGGTGCGATTCAATAATGACCATGTGGAAGCCGCAGGTGGAAAAGCCTGCCAAAAGTAGCCGATAGGTGCGGTTTTTAAAGGCGGTTCGGAATGGAAGAGGTTCTTTCTCGCTGCCTGACGGAGCAACTGCTTTTTGCTTTGGATCTTTGGACGTGACCATGAAAGACAACGGAATCAAAACCAGAAATACTGCAATCAAAAAAGATAGTACCAGCTTTAATCCTCCCAAGCTGAGCAATCTTTGAATAATGGGTGCGAGCACAAATCCAAACATTCCGCTGGCAGCGTTCAGCATTCCGGAAATCGTCATGCTGTTTTCAGCCCCGATAAAATGGATGGAGGAGGTCAGCACCAATCCAAAAGAAATTGCGCCGCAGCCGAGACCGAACAGGATGCCGAGCGAAAGCATCAGGACAATGAAAGATCGAGCCAGCATGATACCAATCATACTGCAAGCCAAAAGGCCAACTCCCGATAGTAGGACGATTCGATTGCTTTTTCGTGCTGCCAGAATGCCAAAGAAGGGCTGGGATGCGCCGAACACAAGCTGCATCACGGCAACGCAAAAGCTCACATCATTGTATTGGAGTACGCACTGCTTTGCCATAGGCGTCAGAATGATTCCTACATTGGAGCGGATACCTGCGCCAATGCCGTACAGCGCACAGGAAATCAGCCCAAAGACAACGATGAGATATATTTTTTGTTTTCGTTCACTGGAACACTTCACAGTTTCTCACCACCTTGTAATCAAGTCGCTTTTAGTATATACTAAAGCTATTCATAAGTAAAACGAATGTTTCTAATACTTACTTAAGGAGAAGTGAAGTATGAATCGCTATCTTGCATTGCAAAAAATCGTTGAACTTGGAAGCTTTTCCAAGGCGGCTGAGGCTTTGGGCTATACGCAATCCGCCATGAGCCAGATGATTACCTCTCTCGAAAATGAGTATTCCATAAAGCTGGTCAATCGGTATCGCACGGGAACGAAACTAACACTGGAGGGAGCGGAGCTTTACCCTTATATTGAAACCTTTGCCAATCAGTATCGGGCGATTCAAGAAAAGGTCAAGGACATCAAAGGACTGGATACTGGTATTATCCGCATGGGGACAATTTCCAGTATCTCCGTTCACTGGCTTCCCGATCTTCTCAAGGAGTTTCAGGCGCAATATCCCGGAGTTGAGTTTGTAATCCATCAAGGGGACTACACTTCGATTCAGGAATGGATCAAGAACGGAACCATTGATTTCGGGTTTGTGAATCCAGCCGCAGCCAATGGGATCGAAACAATCGCACTGAAACAGGGTGAGATGTTGGCGGTTTTGCCGGAACATCATCCTCTTTCCAAGTTGGATGTGGTGCCCCTGAAAGAATTAGAAAAGGAACCCTTTATTCTTTTGGAAGAAGGACACTACTCTGAACCATTGGAGGAATTTCACGCTGCAGGAATTTCCCCGAATATCAAATACACGCTCCATGATGACTATGCTATTATGACGATGGTGGAGGCCGGACTTGGCGTCAGTATTTTGGCTGAGCTTGTCTTACATCGGACGAATTATCGAATTGCCTTAAGACCGACAGAACCTTCGGTTATGCGTACCATTGCAATCGGATACAAGAATACCGCCAGTCTTCCTATGGCCTCCAAGCGTTTTATTGAACTATTAAAAATGAGAGCAGATGAATTGCCGTGAAGAACATGAAATAAGACATATCTATCCAGTTCTGGCATCAGGCGGAAATAAAAATAACGAAAGAGGTCTCACTGAAAGGTGCGGCCTCTTTCGTTATGTGCGGGGTGTCCAGCGGGGGGCACTCCTGCTGGGCGGGTTGTGATTTGCTCTCTGGCTTGCAGCACTTTTCTTGCAAGACGGAGAAGAAATTATAAGCCGTGGTGGTGTCAAGAGGAGGCGGGAAGCCTCCTTTTGCAGGGGCATCCAATGGGGACAGCGGCCCCTGTTGGCACACGATTTTCCGCAGGAAAGTCTAGTGTGTTATACCTTTGCTTCCGGCTGGCGCCTGAAAGGGCCTACTCCACCACGTTGTCACGATGAGAAAATAGTGTGGGCAGCCCTTGCAGGAGGCAGTAGGACAGGCTGGTTTTGCTGACATAACCTACCGATATCCATAGATGTTGTGTGGCAAAATCAGACTGGACGGAAAAGGGAGCAAAGGTATATCAGGATTTTGGATCTTCTGCAGAGGGAACGACTGCATATTGCTTCATGAACTTTTGGGCGAAATACAAATACGCTTCGGTTGTCTCCTCATTCATATCAAGGGAGCTTTGAAGGGTGGCAAAAATCAAAGTAAACAGCTGCATAGGATCAGGTGTGCCAGATGGTAATTCGGAAACGGACTGCATGATGGAATCGAAATTCAGCTGCGTGATTGGTTCGCTGGTCGGTGTTTTTGTTTCAAGATCAGACTTAATATCCCGGATGATGCTCATAAACAGATTCCTGATTTTATCCAGATCCGCCTCGTGTGCCCCAAGCTTTTGTGATTTCAGAAAACCGATCTGTTCTTTAATTTCCCCGCTTTTCTTCGGATTCATAGCTGCTATGTCGAGCATTGGAGTGGATGCCAGGTCAAGAAGAGCGTTGCGATCCATAATACCGGAAACAAAGGTGTCCTCGAAATAGTAGCGAATTGTTTGACAGAGCTTTGGAAAGTTCCGGTGCTCCATCATATGATTCAGAATATCTGCATCAATTGTCCGAAACAGGAGCCGCTTGACGGATTCCTCAGACAGTCCAAGCTGCGTGATCTCATAGCTTTTGGGCGTAGTGATAGGGGTTATACCCAGTAGATAGTCCGTGGATACGTGAAAGACATCTGCCAGAGATATTAAAATGTCACTGCTTATATTTTTTGTTTCGCCACTTTCCAGTCTCGAAATCTGGGAACGTGTCACATGGATCATGTCAGCAAGTTCGATCTGTTTCCAACCTCTATCTTTTCTTAATTCACTGACACGGTAAGCTGTGCTGTTTTCATCTAATTCTTTTTCAATGCTCAAATTTATCACCTCAAACTTATTTTGATAGATTCAGTATATCTTTCCTGGTGCAAATTTGCAATTATTTTGAATATTTTTCTCGAATGTGCGTTCGGTGTGCAAAATCCGGTCACGCACTTTTTTTGTGTTAGGCTAGACCTGCGATCGATCGAAATATAACGTTTGGAGGAAAAATAGATGAGGATTTTTGAGCAGGTAAAAGAGGCTGTCACTGTCTTGGACGCAGCCAGATACTATGGATTAAAGGTAACAAGGAACGGTATGGTTTGCTGTCCGTTTCATCATGACAGACATCCGAGCATGAAGCTGAACCGGGAATACTTCTTCTGCTTTGGCTGCGGAGCCAGAGGGGATGTAATCGATCTGGTAGCGAAGTTGTTTGGATTGTCAAACTATGAAGCAGTAAAAAAGCTGACACAGGATTTTGGAATTGATCCGGATCCGGGAACGGCACCTGCCGCTGTCAATGTACGGAAGATTGCTTATTTCCGAAAAAAGGCAGTACAGGAAGAATTGCAGGAGTGCCACAGAGTAGTCTGTGATTACCTGCATCTGCTGGACAGTTGGAAGTTTCTATATGCACCGCTGAGTCCGGCAGAGGGCATGGATGAACGCTTTGAGGAAGCCTGTGAACGCTATTCCTATGTCGAGTATCTGGCAGATTACCTGACTTTTGCCGAAGAGGAAGAGCAGATCGAGGCAATGGAACAGTTGAAAAAGGACGGTACACTGCAGTGGATCAGGGATCGTCTTGCACAGCAGGAAAAGGAGGATGAAGCATATGACGAACAGACAGCAGCTTGAGTTTGGCACACCGTATTGGTGTGACGGAAAGAAAATCAATGAAGCCAGATTCTGTGAGGCATTTCTGGCTTGCAATAAAATCGTATATTCCAATGGTTCGTTCTTCACACCGGATGGCAGGGTGACCGATATTCTGCCACTGAAAAGTGAGATTTATGAGGTGCTGAAGTATTTTACGATAGACAACATCCCGAAAAAGGTCAGCAACATCATCGAAGTGTTGAAGCTGGAGGCGCAGGTGGCAGACCTGCCGCCCCAGCCTGACTGTATTCATCTTAGTAATGGGACATTGAAGTTGGACGGCACATTTACCAAGGGACGTGAGAAGATCGTAAGAAGCAGACTCCCAATCCGTTATGACCCAGAAGCTGCAAGACCGGAAACATGGCTGAAGTTTTTAGATGGATTGCTTTATTCGGAGGACATCCCGACCTTTCAGGAGTTTATCGGCTATTGCCTGATTCCCAGTAATAAAGCACAGCGTATGATGATTCTGAAGGGAAACGGCGGCGAGGGAAAGTCGCAGATCGGGACAGTGATGAATGCCATCTTTGGCACAAATATGAAGGATGGCAGCATCGGTAAGATCTCGGAGAACCGCTTTGCCAGGGCAGATCTGGAGCACATCCTTTTACTGGTGGATGATGATATGCGTATGGAAGCTCTCCGTCAAACCAATTATGTGAAGTCGATCGTGACCGCACAGGGGAAGATGGATCTGGAGAAAAAGGGCAGACAGAGCTATCAGGGCTGGATGTTTGCAAGGCTTTTCGCCTTTAGCAATGGTGATTTGCAGGCACTGTATGATCGCAGTGACGGATTCTACCGCCGACAGCTGGTGCTTCGGACAAAGGAAAAGCCGATAGATCGAGAGGATGATCCACATCTGGCAGAGAAGATGGTGGTAGAGGCAGAAGGTATCTTCCTGTGGGCATTTGAGGGATTACAAAGACTGGTTGCCAATAACTACAAGTTTTCAGAAAGTGAGCGTATCCGGGAAAACCGGGAAGCAGTGAAACGGGATAATAACAACATTTTTGATTTTCTGGAATCTGAGGGATATATCCGATTAAAAGAAGGCTCCATGCTCAGTTCTAAAGATTTGTACGAGTGCTATTTGCTCTGGTGTGAAGAAAACAATATGACTGCCCTAAAACGGCGCAGCTTTAGTGACGGTGTGATTGCCAGTGCCGGAAAGTATCATCTGGAATACTGTAATAACGTGGTAAATTCAGCAGGGAGACGTGTCTGGGGATTTAAGGGGATCGAATCCGTGAATGCACCGAATATAAATGGGTTTTACGATGTTTTGCCACATACGTACGTACCGAAAGAGTGGTTAGAAGAGAGCGAGTAATAAACAGGCAGGGGTTTCCTGTACGTATGTACGCAGCGAAACGTGCAAACTCCTGCCTTTATAGAAAATCGGTTCTTATCAGTGAGCGACAGGAACATGGAAGTAGAATTAAATCGCGACTTCTTTACGAAGTCGCGCGCGAGGTCGGCGGCTGCAAAGCAGCCTTCAAATGCCGACTTCTGCGATCCGCCGGAGGCTTCATCTCAGTCGGGGATTTAGACCCCCACTGAGACAAGTTTGTAGCCCCCACTTGTAGAAGATGGGGGTCTCCCCGGCTGAGATGAACTGAGAATGGGAGGTGTGACGATGGGAGCACAATACGCAATCTTACGCTTTGCCAAGTATAAAGGTCCGCAGATCAGCAAGATCGAGGCACACAATGAGAGGACAAAAGAAAGCTATGCCAGTAACCCGGACATTGATCCGAGCAGAACGCATCTGAACTTTCATTTGATCGAACCGGAGAGGAAATACCGGGCAGAGGCAGAAAAACAGATCAAAGAAGCCGGGTGCCGGACAAGGAAGGACAGTGTACGACTGGTAGAGGCACTGGTTACAGCAAGTCCGGAGTTCTTTCAGGGAAAGAAAAAGGCAGAACTGAAGGAGTTTTTCCAGTATGCACTGGACTTTATCACAAAGCATCAACCGGCTGAGACAGTCGTTTCTGCCGTGGTACACAGGGATGAGAAGACACCACACATGCATCTGACCTTTGTGCCATTGACGGCAGATAAAAGGCTTTCTGCGAAGGAAATCCTTGGTAATAAAAAGAAGCTGGTACAGTGGCAGGATCGGTTCTGGAAGCACATGGTAAAGAAGTATCCGGATCTGGAACGAGGCGAAAGTGCCAGTCTGACAGGACGAGATCATATTCCACCAAGAGTATTTAAGGAAATGACCGTGCTGACAAAACAAAAGGAACAGCTGGACAAGCTGCTTACTGGGATCAATCCCTTTAATGCAAAGAAACGAACGGAGCAGATCGGAAAGATTCTGGATAAATACATTCCGGCTGCGGCAGAAATGGAAACGACATTGAAAAAGTACAAGGTGGCTTTTACCACGACAACGACAGAAAACAAGAGGCTGAAAAAACAGAAAACGGATCTACAACAGCAGGTGGAGGAGGCCAGCAAGACCAGTATTCGTAAGAAGCTGGAAGACAATCAGCTTCGACGAGATTATGAGGATGCTTTGGCAGTGTTGGAGCGGATTCCGCCAGAAGTGATTGAGGCATATACACGCAGACCGAGAGAAAGGGGGAAACGGATTGAAAAGATATTATGAAGATCCAAAGGATAATGCAGCATTTGAGCGATGTATTGATATCATGGCAAGACTCTTTCTGAAATATGGCAAGCAGGTTTTAGAGAAACAGGAGCAAAGAAGACAAGTTGAGCTTCTGGCAGAAGAGCAGGAGACAGAGTTGCAAGAGGCCGATATAGATTATCTTGATATGGCAGCGTAAAAACATAGTTACACATTGCGTAATTACATTTTCTGTACTATAATGATGTTAATTACGTGATGTGTTTTTATATGGGGGATAGAGATGGACTGTCAGATGAAGATAAAAGAGTTGCGGGAAATGACCGGGATGAATCGGAAAGAATTTTGTGCGTATTTCGGAATACCATACCGGACAGTGACAGAGTGGGAGCTGGATAACCGACATGCACCGGAGTATGTACTGCGTTTGCTGGAGTATTATATCCGGGCAGAGCATTTGGAGAAGAATAAGGTATGATACCATATGAACCGTGTGCAATTCGGAACAACCAAAAGTAAAAAGGGGATAAAAGAAGAGGTGAGCATATGACGGAAGAAAAGACGGAGCTGGTAGTAGAGGATATAAGGATACAAAATTTAATATATAACATCCGAGGAAAACAGGTCATGCTGGATAGTGATTTGGCGATGCTTTATCAGGTGGAGACAAAAAATCTCAATAAAGCGATGAAAAGAAATCAGAAAAGATTCCCAGAGGAGTTCTGCTTTCGTTTAACGGAAGAGGAATACGAAAACTTGAGGTTCCAAAATGGAACCTCAAGTTTGGATGATAATTATGGTGGCAGACGTTACCTGCCGTATGTATTTACTGAACAGGGAATCGCTATGTTATCGGCTGTGTTAAGAAGTGATATTGCAATTGCAATTAGCATAAAAATCATGAAAACATTTGTTGAGATGCGTCGTTACATGGCAGACAATAGGTTCATTTTGGAACAATTTAATCGTCTGGAATCAAGGCAGATAGAGTCGGATTTGGAAAGACAGGCATTTGAGAGAAAGACAGATGAACGGTTTGAGCAGGTATTTGCGTACATTGCAGACCATGAGGAATCCAATCAGAAAATATTTTATGACGGACAGATATTCGATGCTTTTAGTCTGATGACAAATCTGGTTAGCAGGGCAGATAAGAATATTATTCTGATTGATGGGTATGTGGATGTTGCAACACTGAATATATTGGCGAAGAAGAAAGAGCAGGTATCTGTTTTGATCTATACATATCCAAGCGCAAGGATTACGAATCAGGACATAATAAATTTCAATGCACAATATCCGGTGCTGGAAGTAAAACGAAGCACAGCATTTCATGACAGGTTCTTAATCCTTGATGAAAAAGAAGGATACCATATCGGAGCATCTATAAAGGATGCCGGGAAGAAATGTTTTGCAATTAATCGTATTGAAGATATTGGTGTAATCCATGATGTGATGCAAAGAGCAGAGTTGACGGAGAAATAGATGTAAAACTTGAGGTCACAAAATGTGACTTCAAACGCAGAGTATAAGTGGGAGGAGTTATTATTTGAAAAAGATTACAAAATGTTATATTTATACCAGAGTATCCACATCTATTCAGGTGGACGGATACAGTCTGGATGCACAGAAAGAGAAGCTGAGAAAGTACGCTGATTATGAGGATATGATCATTGCCGGAGAGTATTCGGACGAGGGATTTTCCGGGAAAAACATACAGGGACGTTTGGAGTTTCAGCGGATGCTGAACGATATTCAGGAAGGTAAGGATGATGTCTCCTATGTCCTTGTATTTAAGCTGTCTCGGTTCGGACGAAATGCGGCGGATGTGCTAAACTCACTGCAGCTTATGCAGGATTTTGGTGTCAACTTGATTTGTGTAGAGGATGGCATAGACAGTTCTAAGGATTCCGGTAAGCTGATGATATCGGTATTATCGGCAGTGGCAGAGATTGAGCGAGAAAATATCCGCACACAGACCATGGCGGGCAGAGAGCAGAAAGCTCGTGAGGGAAAGTGGAACGGCGGATTTGCCCCTTACGGATATCGCCTTGACAATGGCAACATCGTGATCGCAGAGGATGAGGTAGAGATTATCCGTCTTATTTATGACCGTTTTATTCATACGAACGATGGACTAAACGGTGTGGCAAAATACTTGAACGATCATGGTTATACGAAGAAGCTTCGTCAGAATGGAACGATTCCAGGGTTCTCCGCACATTTCATTAAGAACGTAATTGACAATCCTATTTACATGGGGAAGATTGCGTATGGTCGAAGAAAGACAGAGAAGAAGTTGGGAACCAGAAATGAGATGCATGTGGTAGAGCAGGATGAGTTCCCGGTATATGAGGGGCAGCATGAGGCAATCGTCTCTGAGGAAGATTGGAATCTGGCGCAGGAGAAACGAAAAAAGAACGCCTACAAAAGAGAAAAAATACATGATCCGGAACATGCGCATATCCTGTCAGGTATCTTGAAATGCCCTTGTTGTGGGAAAAGTCTTTATGGGAACATTGCGAAAGCGCACAGTAAGGACAAGTACACCCGCTATTATTACTATTGTAAAAATACTTTAGGAGCAACCGGACATAAATGTACATTCCGTGTTAATATTGAACAGAAAGAAATGAACCGGATGGTTGCCAATATCATTTCTGCAATGGTAAACGATCCGCAGTTCTCGGCGGCAATCAAAGAGAAGATTGGATCGACCATAGACACAGTAGATCTGGAAAAACGGTTGGCGGCATTTCAGGGACAGCTTCGGCAAACGCTTGGAATCAAGTCGCGGTTGGAGCATCAAATGGATAATCTGGATATTGCAGATCCTCACTTTGATCGCAAGATGCTTGACCTGCAGCGACGCTATGATGAGCAGTATGGTAAGATCGATGAGATTGAAGAGCAGATTACAGAAGTGAAAAGTCAGATCCAGGGAATAAGGCAGGAGAAGCTGTCTGCAGATAGTATCTATGGATTGCTTTTATCCTTTGATGAAGTGTACGGAACAGCGACAGAGATCGAGCGAAAAGAGTTCATGCGGGCGTTTATTGAACGTATTGACCTGTACTCGGAGAAACAGGAGGATGGCAACTGGATCAAGCAGATCACATTCCAGTTTCCGGTGCCGGTTGGCGGAAAGGATATCAGGGAATATCCCTTGGAAAAGCCACCAACCCTTGAGACGGTAGTTCTTTTGTCCCAACGGAAAGCCGATGACTATATAGAGATCGA
>JAUNCG010000076.1 GCA_030526715.1 Eubacteriales bacterium | reverse complement strand
TTTCAAGCCCTTTTTAGAGCAAACGGATGGATTTTTCCGTAATCTCGATCTTCCCATCCTTCAGCAGCTTGCCGACTCCGCGCTTGAATGCATTCTTACTCAGACCAAACTCGCGCTTGATCACCTCCGGAGAAGCCTTGTCCGTGAAAGGAAGCACTCCGTCAAATTCCCGGATCACCTCCAGAATCGCCTCCGCATCCTCAGACTGCTGCAGATATGCCTTTTCTCTCACAGAGATATCCAGCTTGCCGTCCTCCTTCACCTCCGTCACACGAGCCTGAACCACATCGCCCACACGGTATGTTCCCGCAGCCTCCTTCTTCGGTATCAGAGCGGAGTAGCAGTTGTCCACCGCCACAAACACGCCGAATTCCTCACTGATCTCGTAGACCGTACCCGTCACGCGGTCGTCCTTCTGATACGGGGAATCGGTTCGAAGATAGTTGTACACCTTCATGGTAGCGCACAGACGGCTGCTCTTATCAATGTACAGCGCTACAAGACAGTCCTCACCGTCCCGCACCTTTCTGGTCTGCTGACGGAAAGGCAGAAGCAGATCCTTCTCGAGTCCCCAATCCAGAAATGCTCCAATCTTCGCGACCTCTTTCACCTTCAGCACAGCTACTCCATCCATCATCAGCTTTGGCTCGCGCGTAGTCGCAATAAGACGGTCTCTGGAGTCCTTATATAAGAAGACCTCCAGCACCATACCTGTCTCTGCCATGGCCGGCACTTCCTTTTTCGGAAGCAGCACACGCTCCTCAGCTCCCGGTTCCTCTCCGAGATAGACACCGAAATCTACCTTCTTCACAATCTGTAACTTCTGCTTTCTTCCTAATTGAAGCATGTTTCCTCCTCACTCATTCTTGTGTCCCTGCCTGCCAAGCTGCAGCGCCTCAGGAAGCTCTTCGTAAAACGCAACGATGGCATAGGGCTTTTTCTCCGTATCGCACAGACTGACGGTGCAGACGCCCTGCTCCATCTTCACCAGCGGAACGATCTCATTGTGCAGCTTCGCCGCGTTGCGGTACTCCACATGCATTCCGCAGGGTTCAAAGCCCTCCGGAATATAATCCTGCGCCATCCGGATATACTGTCCGTTATTTACATGATGGTTGGCGTCCAAATGACCATATTTCACAGAAAAATGCGGTTCCTCCACACATTCCTCAGGGATCATGATCTTACGCACGATCTTCCCCAGCGGCAGCGGCTCCTCCTCCCGGTAGAGCTGCATAACATCCTCGTCCACCCTACAGGGATGTCCCGTCTTCACATCCAGATATATCCACTGTGTATTCGCATAGGCCAGCGTCTCTCCCTGCGCATCCAGCATACGGAAATTACGCTCCGCAAAAAATCCTTTTATTCCTGTCGGCCATGTCTGCACCGTGATCTGTTCTGCCAATCCGGGTCTGCGCAGAATCCCGAGATTCCAACAGGCCAGTATCCATGCCTTTCCTCTGCTCTCCAGCAGCTCCATTCCATTGCCGAGCTCCTCCGACTGAAACGTACTGCAATCCTGAAAATAATTGATGATGCCCGGTACGGTCAGCATTCGGTCTTCTCCGACCTCACTGAACCGGACGCGGGACAAAAGCTCATATGGCATGTCGCCCCTCCTGTCCATCCATGCTGTCTGTCCATTTCTCATAGCCGTGATTTTGCATTTCTGTCACATCCCCATTCTCTGGCGCAGGATCTCAAATGCCAGCACGCCTGCAGCCACAGATGCGTTCAGAGAATCGATCTCTCCCTTCATCGGGATAGATGCGATAAAATCACACTTTTCCTTCACCAGTCTGCTGACTCCCTCTCCTTCGCTGCCGATCACCAGTCCGATCGGTCCCTTCAGATCCAGACGGTACATGGTCTCTCCGCCCATATCTGCACAGACAAACCACAGCCCCTTCTCCTTCAGCTCATCGATCGTCTTACCGAGATTCGTCACCTTCGCCACCGGTGTATAGTTCAGCGCACCTGCGGAGGTCTTCGCCACAGTTGCGGTCAGTCCCACCGCTCTGCGCTTCGGAATGATGACTCCATGAGCGCCCGCCTGATTGGCGGTACGGATGATCGCACCTAGATTATGCGGATCCTCGATATTATCCAGCAGAATCAAAAAGGGCGGTTCCCCCTTCTGTGCTGCCAACGCCAGCATGTCCTCCACCTGCGCATACTCATAGGCTGCCGCAAATGCGATCACACCCTGATGCTTCCCGGTCTCACTGAGCTGATCCAGACGCTCCTTCGCCACATAATTGATGATGACGTCATGCTTCTTTGCCTCCCGCAGAATCGTGCGGATCGGTCCGTCCTGACATCCGTCCAGCACAAACAGCTTATCCACTGTCCTGCCCGCACGGAACGCCTCAATGACCGCATTCCTTCCCTCAATCGTCAGTTCTTCATATCTCATACTTCTTCTCCATTCTCAGCTGCCCGTATCCCCGTTTCTGCCGCAGTCTCTGCCTCAGATACCTCCTGCGGCATCTGCTGCGCCTCCTCCGGAAATACTGCATCCAGTCCCTCACGGATCAGATCCACCATGCGTGTCGTCTCTTTTTTCAGATAAAGGTATCCTATCAGCGCTTCGAATCCGGTCGCCTTACGGTAGTCGGACATCGTCGCATTCTTCGCCTTGGTGTAGGATTTTGCATTCCTGCCGCGCTTGTAGGCTCTCTCCTCCTCTTCCGTCAGCATCGGCAGAAGATGCGCGATCATCGCCGCCTGTGCGGAAGCCTTCACTCTGGCGCTGGCACGACGATGCAGACGCTCCACCTGCGCGTGACTGGTCTTCACCAGCATGGTCCGGATCACCAACTCATAGGCTGCGTCCCCGATATATGCCAGCACCAACGGTGACATTTCCCGCATATCCGTCTCCGGCAGCTGCATACGCTCATCCAGATACTGCAGAAACTCTATACTCTCTCCCATTTCACACCTTCTCTGGTATCCTTCAGCACGATTCCCTTCTCCAGAAGAATACCGCGGATCTCATCGGCTCTCGCAAAATCCTTTGCACGTCTCGCAGCCTGACGCTCCTCGATCAGCTTCTCGATATCGTCCTCCAGAAGCTCTTCCTCCTTCTCAACGATCAGTCCGAGGATATCCGCAAGCGCAACAATCTTTTGCTTTATAGCTGAAACAAATGCACTTGAGCTCTCTCCGTTCGCCTCAGTATTGGCAAACTTCACCAGCTCGAAGATCACAGAGATCGCATCTGCCGTATTAAAATCATCATCCATAGCTTCATCGAACTTCGCCTCATAGGTCGTGAGTTCCTTCATCTTTTCGCTCTCTGCTTCAGTCAGTCCGGCTGTCTGTGATTTCCCTTCTAAGAACGTCAGGTTCGCCACAGCGTTCACGATTCGGTCAAGACCGCTCTTGGCAGACTCCATCAGCTCTGCGCTGAAGTTCAGCGGGCTGCGGTAATGCGCGCTCAGCATGAAGAAGCGCAGCACCTGCAGATCATACTTCTCGCTGATCTCGCGAACGGTAAAGAAATTGCCCAGAGACTTGGACATTTTGCGATTATCAATATTTAAAAATGCATTGTGCAGCCAGTATTTTGCAAACTGCTTATCGTTGCAGCATTCGCTCTGTGCGATCTCATTCTCATGATGCGGGAAGATCAGATCCTCTCCGCCTGCGTGGATATCGATCTCATCGCCCAGATACTTCTTGGACATCACGGAGCACTCAATGTGCCAGCCCGGGCGTCCGTCACACCACGGCGACGGCCATGAAGGCTCTCCCTCCTTCTTTGGCTTCCAGAGTACGAAATCCAACGGGTCTTCCTTTTGATCTTCACCGGATACCAGAAGTGAACGATTGCCACCCTGCAGATCGTCCAGATTCTTATGGGACAGCTTGCCGTATTCCTTGAATCTGCGGGTACGGAAATATACGGTCCCATCCTCCGCTGCATATGCGTAGCCCTTCTCTATCAGAGTCGTGATCATGGAAATCATCCCGTCGATCTCCTGTGTTGCCTGCGGATGTGTCGTCGCCGGCTTCACATTCATGCCGGCCATATCCTTCTTGCACTCCATAATATAACGCTCAGAAATCTCCTGCGCGCTCACGCCTTCCTCAATCGCCTTCTTGATGATCTTATCATCTACGTCCGTGAAATTGGATACGTAATTCACCTCATAGCCCTTATGCTCCATATAGCGTCTGGCTGTGTCAAACACGATCATCGGACGCGCATTGCCGATATGGATCAGATTATACACGGTCGGTCCGCACACATACATGCTTACCTTGCCCTCCACCAACGGCACAAATTCTTCTTTTCTCTTTGTCAGCGTATTATAAACCTTCATCTTTACTCTCCATTATTCTATGTCTGTTCTAAGTTGTCTGTTATTCCTGTCGTTATCGTCTTTCAGTGTATGAAAAAATCACAGTTTTGTCAACCGCTCACCTTATCGGCTTTTATGACAGGTGACATACGATGGGATATCCCTTCGATACTGTCTCATAGATCTTCTTGGCTGCCTCCGTCGGAAGGTTCACGCAGCCATGCGATCCATTGCTTCGATAGATCTCGCCGCCGAACTGCGAACGCCAGCTGGCATCATGAAGACCTATGCCTCCGTTAAATGGCATCCAGTACTGCACCGGCGAGGAATAGCCCGGGCCGTTCAACACTGCCGGCGACTGTTTGTAGGACAGGCTGTAAACGCCTCCCGGCGTCTCCCTCTCTGTCCCGTAGGTACCCGTGACACAATCCGTCTCCAGAAGGCATTCTCCATTCTCATAAAGCCATACCTTTTGTTTGCTCAGATCCACTTCCACATAGCTGTCGCCGATATCATCGCCTTTGACATAGCTTTTGGCTTTCTTCTTCCATTGCGGCTCCACATAGGCATTTCCACCGGACTGCGCTTTTTCCAGAAGCGCCTGCGCCGTAGCCTCCGTATCCAAGGCCCAGCCGTAATCTCCCTTATACATGGTAATGGTTTTTCCTGCATGGGTCACAAATTTGCGCGGAACCCCCTGCGTATTATATTTTTCCGCAAGCTGCTCTGCATAAGCTCTGAAAGCATCCAGCTCAACATTCCACTCGTGGCTCTCCGTCTCCTGCAGCCACTGATTCATATTCTCCGCCGTCAGCACCTCAACGTTGCCGCAGATCACCATGGCAAGACTGGTATTCTGACGCTTTCCGTATTCCGCATAGGGATTCACCAGATCTGTATCTGCACTCTGAGCTGCACCGATCCAAGATTCCCGGAAGCCCCAGCGCTGATTATCCTCACCGGTAAATTTTTGCATTGAAAGTGTCGTGCCATTATAGGACATTTCGTCATCCAGTGTCAGATAGCTTGGTTCATTCGCCGCTTTAATATAGAAGCTCCCGTCTGCATTCGGACGTATCCGCCAGCGCTGTCCGGGATCCACGATTCCTTCCTCATTTTGAGAAAGCATGGTAAGCGTCAGTTTGCCTGTATGTGCCTGCGCGTCTGTCTCACTTCCCGTAAATACAAATCCCGAAGTTAATGCACCGATACAGTATTCCTTTTTCGTTACCAGCTTCACATAAAACTTCTGTTGATTCGCATCGAGGGTCTGATACATCTGTACCTGAGTTCCGTCTGTCCTGTCTTCATCGACGGTACACGTCCTGATATCCACCACCAGCTCCGGTTGAGAGATAGAATAAATTTCGTAAATGCCATTTGCCAGCATCGACTTTGCCTCCGCGCCGGATACCGCTGACAACCACATAGCACATAATACCATTACCAGACAAACGCTGTACTTTTTCATATCGTGCCTCTTTTCTGTTTGTATATTTTGATGTCGATGAAAATGCTTTTTCTCCAGCATTTTCCTTGATTTTTATTATACTCTGTCCCCCAAATTCCAGCAATAGAAATCATCTCCCTTAGATCGTATTTCCGGCAATTTTATACAATCTCATTCAAATACACCGGTCGAAGCAACTGTATTTTTTCCGTAGGAATTCCTATACATTTTCGTAATCCAAAAAAGCATTCTGCCAATTCACCGATCAAAATCCGGGGATACTCTGTATCACGCTCCCCGCACTGTGAAATTCTCTCTGCACATCCTTTTGTCTGTGATATCACAAATCGGTAGATGCCGCTGTTTTCCTCTATAAAAGGATCCTTTACTTCAATGAAAAATTCTACAGGTTCTTTTGAGCGCAACTGACCGGCAAAGGCTTCCACATTCACAATGCGTACCATCGTCATGGGGCGATAGGATATCTCACGCGCTTCGATTCCCGCAATTGCAGAACCCGGCATAGTTCCGAGAATGCGAATCGGCAATCGATCCCGAAAATATTCACAGAGCGCCTGAATCGCCTCTGCATTCGCATAAGCCTGACTCATGCTGTCGTTGTGAACTCTGTCCTCACCTGATACTTCAGCTTCGATATCCTCTTTATCCTCCGGTACGATGACGATCTCCCAAGCTTCCACACCGCCCTCATCCCCGTGAAAGCAATAGCCCGCCAGCGTCGTTCCACGATAGAACAAAAGAATCCCTCCATTCATAGATTCCTGTTCCCTACAGATGCGATCATAATAGGAAATCTCCCGTTTCGTATACACGACGCTGCAGCGTGCCAGTGCAGATTCCGAAAATTCAGCAAGCTTTGGCAGCTCTTCCTTCCTCATCGGACGGCATTGCAGCGTCTTCTGTTCCTTTTGAACCGCATGAATACCCGGGACTTTCTGCATATACAATCCCTTCTCTTTGCTCAGCTTCGGCACCTGCCCGAAAGAAATCATATTCTGCATGGCTACAGTTCGAAAATCAAACGGCTGATAAATACGCTCCGAGGCCGGCATCAAAAACACAAAGGGCACCTGTTCGCTGTACAATTCCGTAAGAGATGCCTTCAGGACCCGACGCATACACCCCTGATGGCGATACGCTTCCTTCGTCGCCACCGCTACCATGTAGTAGACATCTGCCTCTGTTGTCCCCATATGCACTTTGTAGGGGTTCAAATGCAGCATGGAGATCAGCTCTCCCTGTTCTTCCTCTACATAGATCCGGTTCTGTGCAGTCACTTCTTTATAATAATAGTCAAGAAATGCTTTGGAATCCTCCGCAAAAACCTCTTCCCAGAGAACTCTTGTATTCTGACGCTCACTCTGTTTCAATTCTCTTGCTGTTCTACAATGATTCTGCACGCTGACCTCCACACATCTATTTTATTCGCGCTTCGACGCTATTTACAGCAACCGCCACAGCCACCGCAGCCCGCGCCGCTCTCCATCGCATCAAAGCTTCCGATATCCATCAACGGCAAAAGCAGACAGATCGCCTGCGCGGAAATGCCTTCTCCACTGCCCGTGAATCCGAGCCCCTCCTCCGTCGTCGCTTTAATGTTCACCTGATTTTCCTCCAGCCCCAGAGCCTTCGCTACATTCTTCACCATCTGAGGAATATGCGGAAGCATCTTCGGACGCTGCGCAATGATCGTAGCATCGATGTTCTCCACCACATAATTATTCTGCTCCAGCAATTCTCCCACATGTTCCAACAGCTTAATACTGGAAATACCTTCATACTTTGGATCCGTATCCGGAAAATGCTTTCCGATATCGCCAAGCGCCGCAGCCCCCAGCAACGCATCCATGATCGCATGTACGATCACATCCGCATCTGAATGTCCGAGCAGTCCCTTCTCATAGGGGATCTCTACGCCTCCTAAAATCAGCTTCCTGCCCTCCGTCAATCTATGCACATCATATCCCATTCCAACTCTCATGTTTCTCGTCCTCCTCATATAAGAACTGTTTATATTTTTTGAGTATAGCATTTCCATATATTCCATGCAAGAATGCAACCTCCATTTTCCGACATTTCTTGCCACCGCTTCCATCTGCAAAAATAATTGCCGTTTTTTTCACAAAATATTCATATTTTCTCGTCCATTTGAATATTGATATTTTAAAACGGAGTGCTATAATGGCTTTTGTAAATAGTATCGGATCATCGGTACATATATTATGAGGAGGAATGGATTATGAAAAAGAAAGTATTAGCTCTTATGACAGTAGTAGCGTTGGCAGGCGTCATGATGGTAGGATGCGGAGCCAAGAAGACAGAGACAGAGGCTCCGGCTACTGAGGCAGCAGCTACGGAAGCAGTTACAGAAGCAGCCGCTACTGAGGCTGAGACTAAGGCAGCTGAGGAGGAGACCACTGAGGCAGCAGCTA
>JAUNCG010000075.1 GCA_030526715.1 Eubacteriales bacterium | reverse complement strand
CAGTTCAGCAAGAGATAATCAAAAAAGAACTTATATTGCGATCAAAACCTCAGAAACCGCGTGTTTCTGGGGTTTTTTTAACGCCTGCAATGTGAAGAGAAGCGGTAAAATGTACTGGAATTTATCCCGTTTGCAACGTATTTGCAGCACATTTGCAACAAAATTATCTTCGTGTTTTTGGTAGAAAGGGGGTCCTGAAACGGTGCCCCCTTTAGGAGATTGCCTTGGTAGCCGTCTCTTTGTCCGGTTCGATCGTCAGATTGATCGCATCAATCAGCACCTGTATATCCAGATGGGTATATACCTTTTCTGTCAGTGTCATGGCCCCGGAGTGACCAACGATCTTTTTGATGGTGGTATCCTGAACCTTTGCTTCCGACAGCATGGAAATGCAGGTATGTCTGGTCTCATGGGGCGTGTGATGGATATCAAGCTGCTCGACCAACGGATGCCAGTAGCTGTCATAATAGTTGCGGTAAGTGAACTTCTTTCCCTCCTCTGTGTGCAGCAGATATGCAGCTTCCGGGCAGGATTCGTACCAGGCACGATAGAAGGGGAGAAGTTTATCGGCGATCGGCACCTTTCGGATACCGTTCTCCGTTTTACTGGAAATCACATCAAAATACTGTTCATCCAGATGGATATTCTCCTTCTTTAAATTCAGAAATTCAGAGATCCGGACGCCATTGTAGAGAAGCATCAGGATGATCTGATAGTACTTATCCTCCTGCATCGTCCAGATCTTTGCAACCTCATCCTTGGAAAACTTGTCTCTTTCCCTCTTATTCGGATTGCGATCCTTGTACTTCAGGATATCGACAAATTCGGAGTAGTCCTTACCGCAGATGTCGTTCATCATAGCAAATTTGAAAAGCTGGTTAAACAGTACCTTTATCTTGCGAAGTGTAGGATAATTCTTGCCGCAGGTATCAATCGCCTGTTGAAGGTCAGCTGCTTTGATATCCTTAAAAACACGATTGTATAGGTGGCTGCAGACTTTGTAGGAAGCCGTATAAGCCTTTATATTGCTTTCAGAGACGGTAGGGTATTTCTCCTTTGACCAGGCTTCATATACTTCGGTAAAGGTCATCTTGGCAGCCTTCGTATCAAAAGGATTCTTATTATAATCTGCAAGCATCTGCAGTCCTTCTGACTTGGTAGCGGCATAACCAATGATGATATAATCATTGACCATCTTATCTTTTGCCGGATCAATATGGTATCCGACTGTCTTTCGAACCATATATGGTTTTCTTCTTTTTCCGGAAAGCTTTACAACGCTTCCGTAACCGTTCGGTAATCTCATGTATTGTCCTCCTTGTTAAGGACCTCACCGAACCGCGTTCATTCTTATGATATCGAATCAAAAGATATCACTTTAAATCGTCTTGTTTCAAATCAGAGAATTGCTTTAATCTCAGGTTAGCATAGTAGGCTAATGTCTGATCTTGCCATTTTCGATATTTTTCCGTGCTGATCATTTCGCACAGATATTCCTCCCTCATTGATTTGAAATCCTCCAGGAAGAGACAAATATCCTGATTGATCTCATGAGAGGTATCCTTGCCATTGAATGTGATGGAACATTCCCAGCCATCATACTTTGGCGGGCGTTTCACTTCAATTCCAAATCCAATATCCTTTAGCTGTTCAAGCCGAAACAGAAAATTGATAAAATCTGAGAAATGATCTAATTCCTGTTCCTTCATTTCATAGCCGATCAGATAGCTGGAGTCACAGTCAAGGACTTTGGCAATGTCGTTGAGCACGGCAAGAGAGACTTCGATTTCTCCGCTTTCGTACTTTTGAACCGTACGAAGGGATTTTCCGAGAAGCTTTGCCAGCTTTGTCTGATTGATCTTTTTTTCTTTGCGTGCGGCCCGGATTCTTAGTCCGATTTGTTTATTTTGTGTGGCCTCATTACTCATAATAATCACCTCAAGATTAGAATACCATAAAGAAATGTGAATTACAAGTACATATTTATAATGAAAAGTGTTGACATGTGCATGCGAGATGCATATAATGAGAATGCGCATTAAAAGTGCGTAATATCATAGAAAGGTTGTGAAGTGATGAGGGTAAATGCATTTAAAATGCGGTTACTGTTGGCTGAAAGGAATATGATGATCAAGGATCTGGCGAAAAAGAGTGGGGTATCTAGACAAACGATCTCCTATATACTGTCGGGAAAAGGCTGCTCGATGCAGGTGATTTATAAAATCGCGACAACACTGGAGACGGAGGTAGACCATATCGTCTTAAAGGAGGGGTTCGATGAATAAGAAATTGTATGTGGAGCTTCCGCCATTTACCGGACGGAATGTTCCGATTACAGAGATCGCAAAAGCAATCGGTAAAGATGCGCAGTATGTCCGCGTAGGTATACAGCAGGGAATTCTGAAATTCGGTGTTGCAATCAAGAAGGAAACTTCTAATGAATTCAACTACTATTGTCCGGATAAAAAGGTGTGGGAAGAAACCGGATATTTCAATTATGAAAAGACACCACGCAGAGAGGAACCTGCTATTGCGTAATATCTTTGAGCAGGTCAAGGAGCAGGTAACGGCCAGACAGGTGGGCGAATACCTTGGCATACACATCTTTCATAACGGGATGTGTTGTTGTCCGTTTCACTCCGATAAACATCCAAGCATGAAGATCGAAAAGACCTATCATTGCTTTGGATGCGGAGTGGGCGGTGATGCCATTGATCTGGCAGCCAGACTGCAGGGAATCTCGCAGTATGAGGCGGCTAAAAAGATCATCGCAGATTTCCATCTGCCGATTGAGCTTCCTCATAAGAAGAAGCAGCAAAGAGTTCAGAAAAAACCAAAGGAAACAGAGCAGCAAAGAGTATTGAAGATCCGAAAGAAAGTGGATCAGTGGATCACACACGCGATAGATGTGCTGATTCATTATCTGAAATGGATTGAGTTCTGGAAAGAGTGTTATCGACCGGAGCCGGAGGATGAGGACTGGCATGATCTTTTTGTGGAAGCGCTTAATAACGAGCGGAAGATCAATGATTATCTGGACATCCTCATGTTTGGCACCGGAGAAGAGATGATCGAATTTTTCAGGGAAAGACGTGACGAGGTAAACAGAATTGAGAAAAGAATTAATGAATATGAGCGACGAGTGTATGAAGAGCTTAGAGGAATTAGTGCAGACGGAGCTGCTGACGGTGGAAGATATCCGGGAGCAGCTGGATAAAACCGAAAAAGGAAAAACGCGGCAGTCGATTCAGAATACGGTGACGGTACTTCGAAATGATCCGATGTTAAAAGGAACCATTTGCAGAAATGAGATGTCCGGACTGATCGATATCTGCAGGGATCTGCCGTGGAAGAGAAGAGGCAGTCATATGACGGATACGGATCTGGCGAATATACATGGATATCTGGAAAAGGTCTATGGGCTGACCAGCGACAACGTAATTGGTAAGGGAATCACCATTGTTTCAAATGAGAACAGTTACCATCCGGTAAAGATATATTTGGAAAGTCTGCAATGGGATGGAGAAGAAAGAATTGCACAGGCACTTCCAAGGTTTCTAAAAGCTGATGATATTCCATACACAGCAGAGGTGCTGAAGATGCACATGCTGGCAGCAATCTGTCGGCTGTATCATCCGGGAGTCAAATATGACATTATGCTTTGCCTGATCGGCGAACAGGGAACCGGAAAGTCCACCTTCTTTCGCTATCTGGCCATTAAGGATGAATGGTTCACCGACAGCTTGGACAATCTGGGAGAAAAGAGTGCTTTTGAAAAGCTGCAGGGACACTGGATCATCGAAATGGGCGAGATGAATGCCATTGCCAATGCAAAGAGTATCGAGGGTACAAAGGCTTTCCTCAGCAGACAGAAGGACACATTCCGTATTCCTTATGAAAAATATCCGGAGGACAGACCGCGGCAATGTGTATTTTGCGGAACGTCCAATGAGATGGCATTTCTTCCGCTGGATCGTACCGGAAACCGCAGATTTGCGCCGGTGCTGATTCATTTGAAAAAAGGCGATGACAATATCGTCGGTCATGAGCAGGAAATAAGGGAATACATCATCCAGATGTGGGCAGAGGCGATGGAGATCTATCGAAGCGGAAACTTTTTGCTGACCTTTACGCCGGAGATGGAAGAGTATGTGAAAAATCTGCAGGTATCCTTTATGCCGGAAGATATTCAGGCAGGAATGATTCAGGCATTTCTGGACAACTATCAGGATGATTATGTCTGCACCACGATTATTTATCAGAAGGTGCTTGGACAGAATGGATTGCCGGAAAAATGGAAGTCCAAAGAAATCGGTGACATCATGGACAATAGTATCGAAGGCTGGATGAAGCATGGGAATCACCGCTTTGGCGGGAATATCGGCACACAGCGTTCCTGGAAGCGAATTGATCCGTTGACCGATAAAAATGGATTTATGAAAGTTCCTGATGCAGAGCAGATGGAAATACCGTTTGACTGACAGGAGAAGTATTTGCAGATATCGGGTAATTTTCAAAATGTTTTGGTGGCTGTTCACAAGAGTTTGTTCACAGGAAGAGTGCATTTAAGATGACAGATACAGCTGATGTGAGTTAGGAGTGCTTGGGATTTTGTGAACGGAAGGCTGTGAACAAGGGCAAAAAAACTTTGTAAATCACCGGGAGATAACAGAATGCTGATAAGAGGATCGCAAGCCAATGGAAGGAAAAACTGAAAATATAGGTCCGGATACGGACATGATGATTACGGCGGATACGCCAAAATGGAATAAGAAAAACTTAGAACCTAAAAAACAGAGCCCTCGGCGATTGAGAGCGAAATACACCATTTGCACAAATCCTGCGGATTTATGACAAAAGGTATTTCGCCTTGCCGGGGGCTTAAACATAGAAAAGACGGAGGTGCGTATGGGAAGACATTCATTTATTCGGCAGTTTAAACTGCGGGATGTACGAGGCAGAGTAGATTACATCAGCAATCCGAAGAGACAGGAATATCTGTATGCTTCTTACTCTACGGTGGAGCCGGAGTTCTGGAAATATCTGGCAGAGCAGAATCAGTATGATTTTAAGAGGAGCCGCGCGAGGGGAGAATGCATCGAAGCACGTGAGCTGGTGATCGCTTTGCCGGAAAGCCTACAGGAGTATTCGCCGGAGGAGCTGTTGAAATTGTTCACGGAACAGTTTCGGACAAAATACGGAGTCCAGTGTACAGCGGCATTGCATCACAATAAGACAAAGACGAATTATCATATTCATCTGATCTACAGCGAGCGGAAGCTTCTGGAAAAACCGGAGCGAAAGGTGGCAACCAGAAATATGTTTTACGATGAACAGGGACGGCATGTACGCACAAAAAAGGAAATTCTGGCAGAGGATGGCAAGACGATGCGTTCTGGATGCAGAGTTATTCCGAAAGGTGAGATCTATGAGATGAACTTTTTTGATGCAAAGGAAGACGGATTCAAAGGCAGAGATTTCCTGATCGCTGTAAAGGAGATGTATACGGATTTGATCAATAAGTTGGTACGGGAAGAAACAGAAAAACTTACCGTATTTGATCCAACCGGCCCTTATCTGGCAACTAAAAAGATCGGAAAAACAATCCGAAGGAAGCGATCATCAAAGCAGATAATGCAGCCAGACAGGAATGGAACCGTGCGGTGGATGAAGCACTGGTGTCGGGAGTGCCATCAGAGGAAATCACGGAAGTGAAGAAAACACAGATCCGACAGGAGGTAAAAAAGTCGGTGCAGGAGAACGGACACGCACCGGGGATGCTGCGGAAAATATTAAAAAGAGCGGTAATAGTTCTACGTGAAAAGATCCAGGCACGTAAGATGCCGAAAGTGAAAACAGTGACGGTCGATATGAAAGAGTTCATGCAGATACAGGAGGTTTATCAGTCACTTTGCAATATTCAGAAATCGCTGAAAAGCATTGATACACAGATCAAGAAAAAGCAAAATCGACTGGATCAGCTGACCGGACTTGCCGGTATGTTTAAGGGAAGTGAGAAGCAAAAGCTGATCAATGAAATCAGTGCACTGATGGCTAAGCGAGAGAGACAGTGCGATCAGCTGAAGAGAACGGTAAAGAAGTCCGGATATCGGAATGTGGACGCATTTATGAAGGCATTCCATGAGGCGGAGAAGCTGGTTGAGGAATATAAAAAACTGGAGAAAAGTAAAATCGAGCCGGAAAAGAAAGTGCAGAAAAAGAAAAGTATTCATGAAAGGCTGAAGCAGACGAATGCGGAGGCGAAGGAGCGGAATACTACGGAGATGAAAAGACCCAAAAGGCAAGCAAGAGGAGTGGAATTATAATGGATGTTGATTGATATTGTTCCGATAAGGGAGTATAATGTTTTTAATAGTACAAAATGCATTTTATAACGATCATATAATACGCTTGAAAATGGAAAGGAAATATTATGCAGGATTATATGACATTAACGGAGGTAGCAGAAAAATGGGAACTATCTTCACGAAGAGCAAGAAAGCTTTGCGAAGAGGGACGTATAGTGGGGGCAGTGAAGTTTGGAAGAAGCTGGGCTGTCCCTGTAGCTGCAGAAAAACCAGCGGATCAGAGAGTTAAGTCAGGAAAATATATAAAAGCTGTCTCAAAAGAAAAATGACAGATTCGATATATGCTTGAATAGGTATGTTGAAGAGACGGCGGGAGGAGAGTATGGGGATCAAGAATTTAGCTGATAAGAAGCTTGGAAAAGTAGTATCAGACATAGGAAGAGGATCAACAGGTATTGCATCTGAACTAGGAAGGAAAAGCGCTCAGGTAGCAGGTGCAGTTGGCAAAAAATCATTAGATGCAGCAAATTTTGCAAGTGATAAGGTAACAGATCTCGCGACTAAGGCAAAAGATGGAACTATAAGGACTAAGGATACTATTGTTGAAAAGTTAGACGTAAATATTGACGGGAAAATTGATATCGAGGATATTATTATTCTAGGAATGAGAACACCAGGTGTGAAGATAAGCAGAGAAGAATTTTTGAGAAAGGAATTATCGAAGAATTACTCAGAAGAGGTTATTGCCGATGTGATTTCTTATAATCCTGCGCATGCTGGAATATCAGTAGAAGAAATTGACAAATTAGCTGATGAAGTAATTAAGCTTGAACGAATATGTGTATCTGGGATTTCAACTGTATTGGGAGCACCAGGTGGAGCTGCAATGGCTGTTACTATCCCTGCTGATATAACGCAATATTACGGTTATATGTTACGAGCAACACAGAAATTGTTGTATTTATATGGATTTCCGGAGATAGATGCAGGGGATAACGGACAAACTTTCGATTCAGAAACAATGAATATCTTAATTCTATGTATGGGAGTTATGTATGGCGCTGCTGGTGCAAATAATGCAATAAAAGGGATTGCAAAAGCATTAGCGAGTGGTGTAGAGAAGCAGTTGATGAAAAAAGCTTTGACGAAAGGAACCATATATCCAGTAGTTAAAAGCGTATCAAAATGGTTTAGCGTAAAGATGACAAAAGAAGTATTTGCCGGATTTTTCAAGAAAGCGATTCCGGTGGTTGGTGGAGTTATCGGAGGAGGACTTACTTATGCAACATTTAAACCTTGCTGTGATAAACTGAAAAAATCATTGAGGGAAACTAAGTTGGCAAATCCCAATATACAGGATGAAGATGGAATAGTTATAGATAATATTGATGAAGAAGTGGATAATAGTACGGAGCTAATAATGTAAATGCGGATAGATAGACAAGGATATTAAAAATATTAGGACAAAGGAGACAAAGAAGAATGAAAAAAATACGAACTGGCCTTATGTCAGGCATGATGCTTGCTATGTTTAGTGCGACAATATTATTTTTAGGAGCAGAAAATGTACAGGCAAAGCAGCAAGAAGAAACTGTGGCAGGAAGAGTATATTTCTTCGAAGAAAATGAACATTATGATTATGTGAATGCGGAAACTTTTGAAAAAACATCGACAGATAATACATATGGTATATTTACGATTTCAGGAGATATTGTAGAAAAAAGTGAGTTAGATGGCGTTGCATCGTACATGGTTTCAGGAGATGCAGTGTCTCTGAAATATGAATATACAGATGCATTATTGAATGCCGATGAAGAAGAATGGCATTTGACTGAAGATAACAGTAAAACGATTGCAGATATTAAATTGGATCATGAAATAGACAACGGCACGGTGATATTGCAAACCTCAAAAGATGGAATAACCTGGTTGAATGATGTAGAACTTACAAATGTATTTGAAGACGTACCAGTACAGAATGAAGCATTTTACAAGGCTAATGATGTCCAGCTATCAAACGGATGCTATTATCGAGTGATTATTGCGTATGAGACAAGAAAAAAGGTTGGTCAGGATGA
>JAUNCG010000132.1 GCA_030526715.1 Eubacteriales bacterium | reverse complement strand
TTCTCCTTCTTCCGCTTCTGCGCCTTGGCACCGGCGATTACTTCCGTAATTTCCTGCGTAATCGCAGCCTGCCGAACACGGTTGTACTCGATTGAGAGCGCATGGATCATCTCCTTTGCACTGTCGTTTGCCGCCTGCATCGCCACCATGCGCGCATTGTGTTCACTGCAGTATGACTCCACGAGCGCCCCGAAAATGTAGCCGTACATATAGTTCGGAATGACATTGTCGAGTACCGCCTCAAGAGATGGCTTTTGAACCTCTCATCACTAAAGTGACGAGATTCCTGAGAACAGGCTCCCCATGGAGCCTTTCTTATCAGGCTATCCCCGTTGTTCCAGCGGTTTGCTTATTCGCTTTTCTCTAAGCTACAATCATTCTTTTTCGTCCTTCTGCCAAAATATTCTTTGCCGCATTGATGTCTCGATCCAGTTTTCTGCCGCATTTTGGACAAATCCACTCCCGAACACTCAGATCCTTTGTAATGCCCGACTTCGCCCCACAGGAATTACAAATCTGGCTGCTTGCGTACCAGGCATCCACCTTTATTACCTTTTTTTTATACCACGATGCCTTATACTCCAGTTCCCGGACAAACTCCGCCCACGATACATCTGCTATCTGCTTCGCCAGCCGGTGGTTTTTCATCATTTCTTTTACCCGCAAGGTCTCCAGACAGATCACATCATAATCTCTTATAAGTTCAGTGGAAAGCTTCTGCAGATAGTCCTTTCTCTGATTCGCTATATGCTCCTGAATACGTGCCACTTTGATTCTCGCCTTTGCCCAGTTTGCTCCGCCCCTTGTTTTTCGGGACAGTGCTCTCTGGTATCTGGCCAGCTTCTTTTGTGACGCATTCAGGTATTTCGGATTCGGACAGGTTCTTCCATCGCTTGTAACCGCAAAATCCTTAATTCCAAGATCAATTCCAATCTCACATCCGGTCTTTTCCGGCACGCAGACTTCGACCTCTGTACAGCAAAGACTGACATAGTAGTTTCCGCTCGGCTCCTGCGTAATAGTCGCATTCAGAATTCTTCCTTCCGGAATCTGCTTATTCCTTGTTTTAACGACTCCAAGCTTTGGAAGCTTCAAATATCTTCCCTGATACTGAATGTTTCCGTTGACACATTTCGTTTTATACGAAAAACGATGTGTCTTTTTGCTCTTAAAGTTCGGATATCCCGCATCTTTTCTGAAAAAACTTTTATATGCATCATCCAGATCTCTTAAGGTCGATTGCAGCGCAATGGAATCCACTTCCTTTAACCACGGATATTCTTTTTTCAATCCCGGAAGCTCCTTCGCACAATCATAATACCCAAGGGTTCTCTTTTCTGTCTCATATACTTTCATTCGCCGATCCAGATAATGATTAAAGACAAAACGGACACACCCAAAGGTTTTATGCAGCTGAATTTTCTGCTCTTTATTCGGATAGATGCGGTAACGATAGGCTTTTTCAATCATAGGCAGCACCTTTATTTGTATTTTTGGCTCTGTATATAGCTGCGAATCTGCTCTTCTGTGTTTTCCGACACAGTTGCCACAAAATAGGACGGATTCCACAAATGCCCTCCCCATAGTCTTTTCCGCAGGTCATCTCCGAATTCTTTCATAAGAAGACGGGCAGATACACCCTTCATGGCTTTCATGATATCCGGA
>JAUNCG010000131.1 GCA_030526715.1 Eubacteriales bacterium | reverse complement strand
GGGACTGTAAAGAAATATGAGTTGACTTTAGTAAATACATAACAATGGAAAAGGGGATAAAAGATGAAGCTGACGTGGATAGGACATTCGTGTTTTAAGATAGAAAAAAACGGGTACAGTATTGTTGTTGATCCGTATACTGCTGGAAGCGTTCCGGGACTGGATGCAGTGAACGTAAGTGCTAATCAGGTGTTATGCAGCCATGAGCATGGTGATCACAACGGACGAGCAGAAGTAGAATTGATCGAAAGTAACGCAATGGAAAATCCGTTCCGGATAGAGGTGATTGAGACTTATCATGATGAAGTCTGTGGTGCCAAGAGAGGAACGAATAAGATATTCATCATCAGTGATGGAAAGCAGCGAGTGGCGCATTTCGGAGATCTGGGATGCGAACTGCCGGAAGATCAGATGAACCGATTAAAGGGTCTGGATGCGGCATTGATTCCGGTCGGCGGATACTACACGATTGACGGAAGGCAGGCGGCAGATCTGATGGTTGCTTTAAAGCCAAGGATTGTGATACCCATGCATTTCCGGGATGATGCGGCAGGATTTGGATACGATGTGATCGATACTGCAGGCATGTTTACGGAGAAAATGGATAGTGTGATGACTTTGCCTGTCAGTGAGATTGACACAGAGGATGAGCAGCGTGCCAAGGTAGTTGTGCTGCAGCCACTGCGAAGACAGGCATAAAAGGGAGTAAAAGAATGTGCGGAGTCTTTTATATTGATGACGACATGCTTCATGAGATACGCAGTATCGCAAGGGAGATTGATCAGAAACTGAATACAGGTATCTATACAAAAGACATTCATCCCACGGAATATGCACCGGTACTGATCGAAGGCAAAAGAGGAATTCGCATGTCAAAACAGCGCTGGGGATATCCGGGTGTACAAAACAAGGGTGTCATTTTCAATGCGAGATCCGAGACAGTGACAGAGAAGAGACTGTTTCAGAATGGCATTCGATATCATAGAGCAGTGATACCGGCAAGGCATTTCTATGAATGGAACGTCAATCGTGAGAAGAATATATTTTCAAGAAAAGATAGCAGCACAATGTTCTTAGCTGGTTTCTACGATATAATGAGCAATGAAGAACGATTTGTTATTTTGACAACGCAGGCAAATGAATCTATGAGAAGCGTGCATGATCGTATGCCTCTTGTGTTGGAAGCTAATCAGCTGGAATCATGGCTTTTTGAACCGGAGCAGACAGAGAATATATTGAAGCAGGCACCGGTACTGCTGAAACGGAAGACTGAGTTTGAACAGATGACGTTGTTTTGAAAATTGAATTTGCAGGGATAAGCAGGGATGCGATCCTAATAGTTGAGTTTGAATATTAGGGAAGCAGTTCTGAGAGCGAGGACTGCTTTTTTCTATACGAAGTTCTGGGGAGGGGAAATTCAGTAAAGAACTTGCCGATGTAAGTATGCATTGCAATCTGAATATTGAAACCGGTGACTTTTTATCTTTTTCAGATTGGTTCTTCGATGGATTTTTTGTCGATTGGATGGTGCAGGATCGGATCAATAAAGCCCGTTCACAGGTGTCGGAAGCAATCCGGCGTGTAGAAGATATTCTGCGACAGCTGCAGAGATATTGAGATCGATGGAAGAGAAACAGTGATTTGTAAATGAAAGTCCTAATCCCCCAGCTATGCTGGGGAGAATAGGGTAGTTGGAAAC
>JAUNCG010000130.1 GCA_030526715.1 Eubacteriales bacterium | reverse complement strand
CATATTGAAACTGATTTTACTCCCGGAGATGAAGGGCAGATCCGTACTCGTGTACAGGCGTTTCTTGAGATGATTCGCGAGGCAAAGGAGGCAAAGGCAAATGGATAAACAAGGATTAGAAAAGTTGATTGCCACATGTCATGACTCTGGAAAAAGAACTGCTGTATATTTTTGCTCTCATGTCCCTCAGGAGCTCTTGATTGCTGCCAACATGAACGTGCTAAAGCTTCCCTATACAAAGGGACTTACCAATCATGCCACAGAGATCCTTCCAAAAAATGTCTGTCCAATGGTAAAAAACTGCTGTGATATCTGTGAAAGCGAACTCCTTGATGATGTCGATCTGATTATCGGGGAGACTTCCTGTGACGGAAAGAAGAAGTTATATGAGCTAATCTCCACTCAAGACAAATTATATTTCTATCAGATTCCGCAGGGAGAAGACCGTAACTATGTATTACCTTTGATCTATTCGGAAAGCAAATATCTTGTAAAAGAACTGAAAAAAAGATTTGATATTGAGATTTCTGACAAAGACATTCAGGAGGCCGCAAAGCTGGTTGAGGCTGAGCGAAATAGTATTCGCGAACTAATGGAACTTGGGAAATGCATTCCCCCTGCCACCTGGGGAATGAAGATTTATGAGGCATTGGAAAAAAATAGAGAACTTTCGGAAATCAAAGAACGAACCCAAGCGAATTTGGAAGCGAAGGAAGCACTTCTTGCCGCCAACACTTCCATCTCTTTGGATGCAATCCGGATTCTGATCACCGGTTGTCCATTAGGCGGTGTCTATGAAAAGATCCTTTCCGCCGTGGAAAATAATGGTGGAGTTGTAGTATGCTTCGAAAACTGCGAGGTGTTAAAATCAGCGACTCGTTCCTTTGACTACAATGAACCGGATCCATATCAGGCGCTGGCAAAATGCTATCAAAACACAGCCTGTGCCTTAATGTCACCGAATAACCTTCGCATCCAACTCATTGAGCAACTTGTAGAAGGATATTCCATCGACGGAATCTTAGATATCACATTACAAACCTGTCATCCTTACACGGTGGAGCGCTATAAGATTATGCGCCATTGTAAGGAAGAACTTCATATCCCATATATGGCAATCGAGACAGATACCGGAGATGCCGATATCAGTCAGCTAACCACCAGGATCACTGCATTTTTAGAGATGATATAGAAGAATATAGCTAATTGTCATAAATAGCTTATAGCTGGATGTTTCTTTCATCCAGCTTATATTTTATCATTACAAGAATCACGGAAGCAATTCCGGCCGTCAGCTTTCCGATAATATATACTGACAATTGCTTCCCATTTACGATTCCTGCAACAAATGCCATCTGTCCTCCAAATGCATAAGCACCCATGACCGTAAATGCACTATTCATCAGTTTCCCTTTTCGATCCATCTGGGAAAGCATCGGAAGCATCGCCGCACCTGAAATGAGGCTAAGCATAAGTCCCATCACGGATTGAAGATTTACATCCATTAAAGTTGCAAGCTTATCAATATATTTCGCCATAGAAAACATAGCAATGTGCGCAAATACAAGAGCACCTCCGATCACAACACAAATCTTTGTGACCGTAATCAGTGCATAAATAACGAGCTCATCCTCTACAATTTTCCAGGACTCATAAAAAAGGCCAAGTACCACAAGGGCAAAGAACAATGTTCCGATTCCACGAATCAAAATACCAAAATAGATAAGGATTTTCTTCATTA
>JAUNCG010000074.1 GCA_030526715.1 Eubacteriales bacterium | reverse complement strand
AAACAAGTGTGACACAGACGCTATTGTTTATAAAAACGAAGAAAAAGTGTTGAAAAATACGGAAAATATAAAAAAATCAACAAATATGATTGACAAAATGGGGGGGGGCATTGTAATATTACAATGTAGTTATATTACGATAAAAACAGACGTTTTTAGTTGTAAGGATCGTGCGAAAAATAAAATAGGAGGATGCAACATGAAGAAAAGAACTATGAAGAGAGCGGTAGCGATTGTTGTGGCAACACAGATGGTATCTGCATTATCAGGAGGGTTTGTGCATGCAGAGGAATATGGATATGGTGAAGATCCGAGTCTTTCCGGAGAGATTAATGTGTGGAACTGGGGAGACTATGAAGAAAGAGGAGCGAGCAAGTTTAATGAGTATTTTCCGAATATTAAGGTAAATTTTGTTAAGAGTGAATCTCAGGAAGTGCTTCAGAAAACGATTACAGCGATCGCATCAGGCGGAGAGCTTCCGGATATCGTATGTATGGAGAGCGGTGTTCGCGGACAGTTTATGGCGATGGAAGATGTTTGGGAAGTTCTGGATGAGGCTCCGTATAACGTAGATAAAGCAGAGCTGATCGATTGGGCAGTTCCGCTTTGTTCAAATGAGGCAGGCCAGCTTCTTTGTATTCAGGTTGATAACTGTGTAGGCGGATGGGCGTACGACAGACAGCTTGCCGAGAAGTATTTCGGCATCAGTGAGCCGGAGGAGCTGGAAGAGCGCTTCAAGACATTGGATGATTATCTCGATGCAGCACAGATCGTGGCAGAAAGCGGTGGTACAGATGTGATGTTCTCCGGTGGCGGCGATCTTTATGATGCGTTGGAAGGTCTGTATTCAGCAAATCCGTGGGTAACAGACGGAAAGCTTACGATCGATAAGTCCTTCAAGCCGATTTATGAATATATGGAGAAGATGATCGCAACAGGTACAGTGGATAAGCTGCAAGCATGGACACCGTCTTGGAATGCAAGTTGGTCTGAGCCGCATACCATCTTTACCGGATGTCCGACATGGTATCAGTCTCATGTACTGAAGGCAAACGATACAGAATCTGAAGGTCGTTGGGGTCTGATCACACCTCCGGGTGGTGGATACAGTAACGGTGGTACAGCTTACGGTATTCCGCAGTCTATTGATGATCACCAGAAAGAGCTGGCATGGGCTTGGATCAAATATCTGACGATGAGTCAGGAAGGTGCAGAGAATTTCTATGAAGCCCATACAACTCCGACGCTTTATAAGCCGGCATACGAGACGGATCTGTATAAGGGCGAGCCGGATCCGTTCTTTGGCGGACAGAATATCATGGCAAAATTTATTGAAATTGCAAATGATCCGAATACCACTGCACGTCAGATCACAAAATATGACGCAACGATCGATAACGCAAATAATGAGATCGATATTAAACTGGCAGAAGGATTTATCGGCGCAGAAGAAGCATATCAGGAATTAGTTGATACCGCACTGGCTGCTGCACCGGAGTTAACTGTAGAATAATTTAAATTTCAGAGTGATCTGAAATTCAACACAAAAGCTTGATACTATTGGAAGATGCTGCAAAATGATGTGGATATTATGAGGATACTGCTTCCTGTCACTGATTTTGCAGCATTTCCACAATTCATTATTAGGTAGATCAGGGAGAACATAAATAATATGAAAAAAAGATATATGTCATATAGAAAAAAACAGCAGATAGCTCCATATTTTTTTGTGACCCCTTATTTTCTGGTGTTTATAATGTTCTCTCTGTTTCCGATCATTTATACATTTTATATTAGTTTGACAAATTGGACGGGGATTACAAAACCGGATTTTGTTGGAATCGCAAACTATCTGATGCTGTTTAAAGACAAACGATTTTGGCATGCGCTTGTGAATAATCTGCAGTTCGTTGTTATGATTCTACCGATTCAGCTCTCCATCAGTTTTCTGATTGCGCTGCTGCTGAATCACAAGCTGATGGTCTGGAAAAAGGGATTTCGAATTTTAAGCTTTTTACCGTATTTGACGACTCCGGTTGCGCTGGGAGTTATCTTTGGTATTTTGTTTGACTCACATATGGGACAGATCAATGTTCTGCTTGAACAGCTTGGCGGATCGGCAATTGCATGGACAACCAAGCCATGGCCGGCAAAGATTATGATCGTTCTGATTACGATCTGGAGGTATGCGGGATATACGTCTATTTTATTTATGGCGGGAATGACGAATATTGATCCACAGCTGTATGAGGCGAGTGAGATCGATGGCGCCTCTTTCTGGCAGCAGGTTCGAAATATTACAATTCCACTGTTACGGCCTATTACGGTATTTGTTATTGTAACCAATCTGATCGGAAATTTTCAGATGTTCGAAGAACCGTATATGATTTTTACCGCAACGGCAAATATGGTTGGCGGACCGGACGATTCGGTGCTTACCGGTGTTTGGTATTTTTATGATACGGCATTCAGCAATCAGCTTCGATTTGGATACGGCGCGGCCATCGGTGTAGGAATGTTCTTTGTAATCGCAGTACTTTCGCTGACTGCAAATAAAGTAATGCAGAAAGGAGAGAAAAAATAATATGCCAAAAAGAAAAGTGACAAGAATTATTATGATTTGTGTGATTGGCATAATTTGTCTGATAGCGTTATTTCCGTTTTATATGATGATCATGATGGGAAGCTATAAGACAACGGAGCTGTATAAAGGTCTGAAACTATTGCCGGGAAATTATCTTCTGGAAAATATTAAGTCTCTGACGCAGATCCGGTTTCCTTTATATTATTTCAATTCTCTTCTGGTAGCAGGAAGTGTATCAATATTGACGGTTCTGGTATGTGCTATGACCGGATACGGAATTTCAAAGTATAACTTCAAGGGAAAAGAAATTTTGACAGCGATTATCATGATGACGATGATGATCCCGACACAATTGAGTTTAGTAGGATTTGCAAAGGAAATGGTATTGCTTAGATGGAACAATACGCTATTACCATTGATGATCCCTCCGGTAGCGAATGCATTTGGCGTATTCTGGATGATCAATTATACCAAGGCTGCAATACCGGATGCCGTCATAGAAAGTGCAAAATTGGACGGATGTGGTGAGCTGGGAGTTTTTTTCCGAATCGCACTGCCGTTTATGAAGCCGGCTTGTGTAACCCTTGCGTTAATTGCGTTTCTGACATCATGGAATTCCTTCCTGATTCCGTTGATTGTCATCTCAAAAGAAGCCTTGTATACGCTGCCATTGGGTATAAAACAGCTTGCAAATCAGTTTAGAACAGATATCGGAGGACAGATTCTTGCCCTTACGGTAGCAACCATCCCGATCCTGTTTTTCTTCGGTTATTTTTCAGATAACCTGATTGCGGGTCTGGCATCGGCGGCTGTGAAAGAATGACATAGGATGAAAGGATAACCTGAGATGTCGGATTATGGAATGAAAAGTTTGGATTGCGAGGAGGAATATACATGATAAAATTTCCAAAAGACTTTGAATGGGGAACCGCTACGGCGTCTTATCAGATCGAGGGCGGTTTTCATGAAGGAGGACGAACAGATGGTATCTGGGATCGGTTTACAAGGATTCCCGGAAATATTGCAGACGGGACAAACGGAGATATCGCATGTGATTTTTATCACCACTATGAGGAAGATCTGAAGCTTGCCGGAGAAGCCGGACTTCAGGTGTACCGTTTTTCAATCAGCTGGTCGCGGGTACTTCCGGACGGAACAGGAGCAGTAAATAGAGAAGGAATTGATTTTTACAAAAAGGTGATCGCTAAGATCCATGAAAACGGCATGAAGGCTGCGGTTACCATGTATCATTGGGATCTGCCCCAGTGTCTTCAGGATCGCGGCGGATGGATGAATCGTGAAATATTGGAGTGGTTCCGTGAATATGTGAATGTTCTGTATGCGGAACTGGGAGAAAGTGTGGATTACTGGATCACTGAAAATGAACCTTTCTGCACATCGATCCTTGGATACTGGACAGGAGAGCATGCACCGGGATTTCATGATTATTCCATGGCGCTACTTGCGGTGCATCATCTGATGCTGGCACACGGAGTTGCGGTAAAAGAATACCGAAAGACGGGACTGAAGGCAGAGATCGGAATTACGCTGAATCTGAATCGGGTATATCCGGCGACAGACGATCCGAAGGATGTGGAAGCGGCAGCGAGACTGGATATGCAGTCCAATGCATTATTCTGTGATCCTGTATTTAAAGGCTGTTATCCAAGGGAATTATTTGACTATCTGGTAGAACAGGGTGTGACGGTTCCTGAGATTCGTGAAGAGGATGCGGAATTACTGGGAAATAAAATTGATTTTCTTGGTATTAATATGTACGAAACGCATTATGCCATTTATGATAAGGAAAGCTGGCCCTATCAGGCGCGCGAGGTGAAGACCGGAAGACCGATCACAGATGCAAACTGGCAGGTGACTCCGGAAGGAATGACCGAAATCTTAGAATTTGCATACGAAAATTATCATCCGGAGAAAATCATCGTAACGGAAAATGGGGCGGCATGTAATGACTGGCTGCAGGAAAACGGAAAGGTGGAGGATACAAATCGTATTGAATTCCTTCATCAATACATTAAAGCTGTCGGAAAAGCAATCGAAGAAGGAATTCCGGTGAAGGGCTATTATGTCTGGTGCTTCTGTGACAATTTTGAATGGGCCTACGGTCTTGCCAGACGATTCGGAATGGTGTATGTCGATTACAAAACACAAAAGAGATATCCGAAAGAGAGTCTGCACTGGTACAGCAGGGTAATAGCAGCAAATGAGATTGAATAACGGCGAGAAGCATTTGTGTGATAAGTAGCAAAAAACAGGATTAACCGGATTCCGAATGGAAGAAGGTTAATCCTGTTCAGATTTTTAGGAGCTGTATGGGGCAATATCGATCGTAAAGGAACTCCTATCCCCGCGATAGCGGGCAATGGAGAACTCTATTGCTTCATCATAGGCATTAAAGCCGATGGAAAATATCTGAAGAATAGGTGCTTTTAAGGAAATATCAAGCTGTTTGACATCCTGTCGTGCAGCGGAAGTCGCTTCGACACGTCTTTGAATACGCACCACACGTGTTCTGTCGGAGGTGCTCAATTCATCATATAGAGATTTCGTGGAAAAATCTATTTTTAATAAATGATGACAAAACTTGTCCGGAAGATAGGTATCGATCGTAACGATCGGAACATCATCCGCAAAACGTCTGCGTTGCAGACAGAGAACATCTTCTGAGGCATCAATACCAAGATTGGAAGAGACAAAATCACCGGCATTTTTGGTGGTAAATGAAAGAACCTCGGTAGAAGGAACGTGTCCTTCTCGCCTAATTTGCACGTTGAAGGGTTCGATCTTGGATAAAAAGGCTTGAGAAATCTTGGGATCCATTACAAAAGTCCCTTTGCTTTTGACACGGTTGAGGCGTCCTTCCTGAACCAGCTCGGAGATGGCCTGCCGTACGGTAGTACGGCTGATGGAGTACATCTCCACTAATTCATTTTCTGTCGGAATCATACTGCCGGGAGGATATGTCCCATCCTTGATAGCATTAAGCAGCAGTTGTTTAAGCTGAAAATAGAGTGGAATAGGAACGGTTCTATCAATAGTATTTGGCATACGTAATCCTTTCTAACATGATATGTTTAATTAAACGGTTATTTTATAACAATATAATAACATAAGAAAAAAAGATTACAAGTTTTTTTTGAGATACAGAAAATGAGGGATTTTTGAAAAAAAGATTGCAATAGTAGTTGCAATATTATAACATAGTATCAAAGTACGAGACGGAATTATAAGAAAATTTACCGATAAACGGTAACGCATAGAGAGGGGAAGAACATGATTTCAAAAGAAAAAATTGCGTTGTTGGCGATGCAGCGTTATTCATGGGAGCAAGGGACTGCAATGCAGGCATTTTTAGAAGCTGGAGATATGGATATTGTGATACCTATGGCATATGAAGCGGTGTATCGTTGTGCATCAGACGGACGTGTTGCGCAGATGGGAAATGATGTTGCGGCGACCGACCCATGTTCGACCGGAGAAGCGATTCTCGCAGCTTATCAAAAGACGGGAGATAAAACACTCGAAGAGGGACTGGAGAGGCTGACTGACTGGGCATTATCCAAAGCGCCGAGAAGTGAACAGGGGATCGTATATCATTTGATTGAGGAGCCGGAGTTCTGGTCAGATTCCTTTTATATGCTTCCGCCGTTTCTGGCAGCTATTGGGGAATATGAGGAGAGCCTGAAACAGATCTATGGATATCTGGATGCGTTGATGGATGAAAAAACACATCTGATCAGTCATAGATGGAATGAAAAGGATAAAAAATTTATCCGGAAGGCATTCTGGGGAACAGGGAACGGATGGGCGCTTGCAGGCATTGCCCGCGTGATTGATGCCTTGCCGGATACATATGGTGATAAGAAGGATAAATTAGTTGGTATTGCAGGAACTATTCTTGACAGCGTGTTGGGATATTTGCGGGAGGACGGTTTGTTTCATGATGTTTTGGATGATCCGTCCAGCTTTATAGAGACGAATTGTTCTCAGATGGCAGCTTATACGATTTACAGAGGTGTAGCGTCAGGCTGGCTGTCAGATCAATATCTGGATAAGGCAAATAAAATGCGTAATGCAGCAGCCGGGAAAACAGATATTTACGGACGCGTTCATGATGTTTGCGGAGCTCCGTATTTTGAAAGCTCGGGAGATTCGCCGGAGGCAAATGCATTTGCAGTACTGATGAATGCGGCAGCTGAAAAATGCGGTCTGTGAATTGCGAGAATGAGTAATCATTTAAAAACTAACAAATATAAGGAATGAAAAGGAGACGAATCATGAAGGAATCAAGACTTTTTACTCTGTTGCCTGAGGAATATGTGTGTACACCGGATAGTATGGCCATTGATAAGAATGGGGATCTGATCGTATCCTGTCCAAACTATGCAGACGATAATATGTCCGGTTGTGTCATTAGAATTGATAAGGATAAGAATATTACGAAATGGTTTGATGTGCCTGTGCATCCGCTCACAGGAATTGCCCGCAATATGGGAATCTGCTTTGATAAAGAATGGAATTTATATATTTGTGATAATCAGGGATGGTCCGGACAGGAGAAGCTGATAAATCACGGAAGAATGCTGCGAGTAGAATTTGACGAGAATCGCCAAATGAAAAAATGTATTACGGTTGCGGATGGTATGGAGCATCCTAACGGAGTAAAAATCTATGGAAATTATATGTATGTTACCCAGAGCTATCTGACAAAGGAAAATACACCGGAAGGTCTTGCCAGCTGTGTCTATAGATTTCCACTGGATGCGGAGGGGATTAATATCACAAATACATTGAAGGATGAACATATTTTTGCAACCTTTATTACCAGAAATCCGGTCTGTGTATATGGAGTAGATGGAATAGAGATCGATAAAAACGGAAATATGTATATAGGAAATTACGGAGATGCAGAGATTGAAAAGCTTGTGTTAAATGAGCAGGGAGATTTGGTTAGCAGAGAGGTCTATGCACGGAATCCGGAGGAGCTTAATTCTACGGATGGAATGATCATAGATGAAAATACAGGTATCCTGTATGTGGCGGATTTTAATCACAATGCAATCGTTGCGGTTCGTCCGGATCGCACGGTAAAAAGACTGGCGCAGTCTCCGGACTGCGATGGATTCCATGGAGAATTGGATCAGCCGGGCGAGCCGATCATCTGGAATGGGAAGATTATAGCAAGCTGCTTTGACCTTGTAACAGATGAGACAAAGTTTAATACGGCACATGAACTGCCAGCGACCATGGCTGAGATCGATTTGTTGGACGAATAAACAGGAACAGATTGCAAAAGTGTTCGGATGGGAGCATAAGATCATTGATAATACGAAATAGAAAGATGTAGAATTATGAAAAAGGGAAAAATACATTTTGTAAACGGTGCGATGGCGCGGGAAAGGGAGCTTTATTTTCAGAGCCATGAGCATTTATGGATCAGTCCGGGAAGATCAGGAGAAGTAAACAGCGCATTGTGTATCGATGATTATCAAAAAAGCCTTTGTGAGCTTCAGGGATACCGTAAATCTGGAGGTGAAGCCATTGCTGACGCTCAGCCGGTCGGATGCGGCCGTATGGCAAAGCAGCTGTATAGCCTGTCGGTCGAAAGTCAGGTGGAGATTCTGGCGTCAACGGGCTTTCATAAGATGATATTTTATCCGGAAGAGCACTGGATTTTCAGACTATCGGAAGATAAACTGGCAGAGCTGTATATAAAAGAATTGACGGAGGGAATGTATCAGGATCCGGATAATATAGTTCCGGTGACGCAGACTTCGGTAAAAGCAGGACAGATCAAAACGGCTTTGGAAGCAGAGAAAATGAGCGCTCAGTACCATAAGATGTTTTCGGCTGCGGCGTATGCGGCAGTCGAAACGGGAGCGCCGCTTATGGTTCATGTTGAAAACGGTTGTTCTCCGGAGACATATTTTGAATTTCTGTTGAAAAAAAATGTAAAACCGGAGCAGATGATATTTTGTCACATGGATCGAGCCTGTGCCGATATGGGGATACATAAAGCCGTTGCAGAAGCAGGTGTGTTTCTCGAATATGATACGATCGCAAGAGAAAAGTATCATAGTGACGAACGGGAAATTGAGATTTTCTGTGAAATGGCAGATGCCGGATTTGAGGATGCTCTTTTATTCTCGCTGGATACGACCCGCCAGAGATTACAGGCTTACGGAGGCAGTGTTGGTTTAGATTATATTTTGCGGGTATTTTTAAAGAAGATGCAGAAAAACGGGATACCGCAGAGTATGATCCGGAAGATATCAAAGGAAAATCCTTCTCGTGCGTTCAGGTGGTTGAAGTAAAACGTGAGACGAACGTTTGCCGATGTGACCGGAAAAATAAAGTGAAAAAATACGAAGCAAAAAGCCGGAAATCAGTAGAAAAATCAAACAATA
>JAUNCG010000018.1:40104-41711 GCA_030526715.1 Eubacteriales bacterium | reverse complement strand
TACCGAAATCTGGGGAATAACCTCAGATGTAGAAGATAGAAATCTTGATAATTTTATATACTTCCTTCGTAATCGTATTCGTTCCATTGGAAGTACTGCTATTTTAAAAACAGTTCGCGGCATAGGTTATCAACTTATTACCTAATTAAGTATTGCGTGTAAATGTATGAGCTATTATAAATAATAGTTTCGAGTTTAAATGAGGAATTCTTATGTATCAAAAATTACATATACAATTAACTATCTTTTGCTGCTCTATAATTAGCATTATTCTTATCACCATGACCTGCTTCAATCTTAAAACAATAAGCGATAATCAAAATTTACGTCAATTTAATGATTTCCAAAAAAGTATAGCCAATATCTATCAAACATTATCCGAGCAGGATAATATTTCCCATGCTTGGTTAAGGACATTATCCATAGACAATAACTTTCTCATTTCTATCTTGGATAACGATAATCCAATTGCGTATAATCTAAATATCAATATGCGAAGCGATGAAACCGTTTTTGACCATGCGCGTAATACTGCTTGGGAATCTTATGCACTTTCAGCAAGAACCGTAAAATACAGTGATTACATGAAACATATAGAATTTCAAATGGATGACGTTGGTACGGAAAAATACCTCTCTTCTGTCGGGTACATACCAAAAGAATATGGGATTCTAACTGTAATCATTCTTTATCCCATAACATCACAGTTTTCGAATCTCAAAACTTTATTTCTACCTATTATATTTATTGCACTTGTTGCTATCCTAATATTGAGTCTGTGTTCGTTTTTTCTTATTCGAAATCTGATTCGACCGCTGATAAAAAGCCATGAACAGCAGGTTGCTTTCTTCGCAGCAGCTTCTCACGAGCTTCGTTCGCCTGTAACTGTAATTATGACTGCCTTGCCACTGCTTAAAAATCCATCTGCAGAAAAGCAGAAAACATCTTATGCTCTTATAGAAAAAGAATGCTTTCGTATGAAGCGGTTAATCAATGATATGTTTACGCTCGCCTCACTTACAAATGGAGCTATATCTATCCATAAAAGAAATACATATATTAATAACTTGCTGATTGATAGTTATGAAAAATTCGAAAGCATTGCTGCCCAAAAGAAAATACACATCAATTTTCTTTTGCCTGATGTGTTAATTCCAGAAATAACTTGTGATCCTGATCGAATATCACAAGTTTTTACAATACTGCTGGATAATGCGATATCTTATACGCCACAAGGTGGAACCATTCAAGTATTCCTCTTGCTCCAGAGTAATCATATTTTAATTTCTGTTGCTGATAACGGGCCGGGTATTCCAGATGAGTATAAAGATAAAATTTTCCAGCGCTTCTACCGATGTGATAACTCCAGAACTGATAAAAATCATTTTGGTCTTGGATTAAGTATTGCCAAAGAGATTATTGAATTACATAATGGTACTATATCAGCTGTAAATTCCAAAATTGGTGGTGCTGAATTTGTAGTAAAACTACCATTAAATAAATGATCAATATAAATCAGCAAATTATTTTGCCTTGGCACAATTGATGCCGAGACTTCTGTTGCAACCTACTCTTTTTTTCTTTATAACAATCCATTGTTATAGTAT
>JAUNCG010000018.1:0-40004 GCA_030526715.1 Eubacteriales bacterium | reverse complement strand
GACTTCTGTTGCAACCTACTCTTTTTTTCTTTATAACAATCCATTGTTATAGTATGGTCGATTGTTATAGTATTGCATAGATTTTGTAATATTCCCAACAAAAGATGGCAGAAGACTCTGCCATCTCAGACTGTAGACAAAGTGGACATGCGGACACATCCTTATGTCCATTTTTCTGTATTTTCTATTACGTTCAGTTCCATAACGTAAAAAACTTATTTCTATCCATCTTTATGGTCCATTTCTGCTGAAATTTTGCCAGTTTCTTTAAATTCACGCATGCAAAAGTAAGCGCGGTCTTCATGAGCATCCTCTCTTTTCCGTACATCTGTGTATATCGAAATCCATGGTTCTCTTTTGCAGTTCAGAAGATTCTCTCTATGGTTTCCTTACGGTGTGAATATAATTCTTTCATCCCTATCGTATGGCGGATATCTTCGCATGCTTCCATATATTCTTCCCATACATGGCGTACCACGATCTTTACATGATCTTTGCTTGCGGTACATTTCCATACACTCGGACATTTTTCGCAGATCATTCCGCAGCTCTTATATTCTTTATATCCATCACGATTTGTTGTCCGAATGGCTTTTTTTCATAGACTGATTATTTCACAGCCCCTTTCATTAGCTCTATACCCTTCTATGAACCATAGTTTCTACTACCGACATGCTTAAAGAGCAAAGTGGTTTCAGCTTATCAGAAATATTTAAGGTTATTTACTCATCCCTAAATCAAAGTAAATTTTATCCTTGAATATTAGAACTCTGCAAATAATGATGTGAAAAATTTTTTATCATTTAATATTGCTATTAATACATATGCAAGGCGGAGACTTGAATGACTTCAAGCGCTCAATTTCAATCTCAATAATTCGTTCTTCTGTCATTGCTTTATGTTCCATGTTCGCTCCCTTCCACCCGAATAAAAAAGCTCACTCAGGCAATCTTTTGATCATAATTGTCCGAATGAGCTTTTCTGCTCAGCTGGCACTACACCAGCAATTATTCTATTGTTCCTGCTAATCCGCAGATCTTTTGCCATCAAGAGTGAACAGATTTTACTGTATTTTACATTCTTGAACTATAGCTGACTTATGACTTTTCCAATCTGTTAGCACAGACCAATTTTTTCAGCTATTAGAAATTCTGCGTTTTTATTAGCAACCAGCTAATGATTTTTAAATTTTATTAGCTGGAAAATCACTTCTTTTTGATAAAAATCAGCGGCTGCAAAATGAAAAAAGCGGTGAAACAATTAGCTGTTTTTGCTAATCATTCACCGCTTGTTAGCGCGTTCTGTGAGGGAATCGAACCCCCAATAGAGTCTTAGGAGGACCCCGTTATATCCATTTAACTAACAGAACCTTTCTTATGGGTGAGTTCTCTGATCAGAATGCTCACCCGTTTATCATACCTTTTTTTATCAGAAATAGCAACTAAAATTTTACTTTTCTAACCCTTTTATCCTTTTATCCGAAGCCATTTCTATAATTACATATTACATCTCCGGAAAATTAATACAGCCCTGCAGCCATACATTTCCTTTGAATCTGCGTCCGATATCCGGATCTCCCAGTAGATCGGCCTCATTGATACAGACGTCCATGACCATGTCGTTGCAGAGCAGCTGCAGCTGGTATATCTGCTCCTTAGTCTGCGGATTTTTTACTCTGCGATAGGACTGGATCTCCCCCATGATCTGATAATGGTCGCATTCCATACCGAACGGCATAAAGAATGTATCCACAATCGTAAAGACGTCCTCCGTCATAATTCTTCTTGAAATCATGCTGTAAGCATCCATATCCTCGATCGTCAGGCTCTCGATGGCATCCTGATCACCGTTGCGGGCTGCCGTGATCATACGGTTACGTTTCGTTAGAGCCTCACGATCCAACAGCGCCTGATTCGGCTTTTTCTTTACCGGAAACAGTATCTTTCCTTCTGATGCCAATCCCATAAACGAAGTACTGACATTTCCGTCATTTAAGCGGTTTCTTCGGTGTTCACGCTGGTATTTTGCCGCATTCTGTAAATAAAATATCAGTGAAGTTCCCAACCGACTATCTTCACAGATACCGGCAAAGGAATCCTTACCTCCATGTTTTTCAATAGAGAGATCCGCGTAGCTGCTGATGGAATCTGTCTTAAAATACGGGAAATAATAATCACGATGAAATCCCGTATCGTCCATCTCTCCGCAGACGATCAGTCCACATCCCGGTGCATATTCTTTTATATATTCCACAAATGCATGCCCGTTTTCCATCCGCACCGCATTTCTCGTATCACATTCACTGCAGACCTCCCGAAGAAGCTGTTCCAGATCTCTTCGATCCTGCACATGACTGAATCCAACCGCTTTTAAAAAACTATGCAACATATCACCTCATATCTGCTGCGGGCGAAATTATTCCGCCGCACAGCAACAGACCTTACACTTTCCAAATTATTCTGCTCTCTATCAGTGCTTCGGCTCGATCTTTGTAATACCGCCCATATACGGCTGCAACGCCTTCGGAATGTTTACGCTTCCATCCGCATTCAGATTGTTCTCCAAAAATGCAATCAGCATACGCGGCGGCGCCACTACGGTATTATTCAAAGTATGAGCCAGATATTTTTTACCATCCGCTCCCTTTACACGGATACCGAGACGTCGTGCCTGTGCGTCTCCCAGATTAGAACAGCTTCCCACCTCAAAATACTTCTTCTGTCTCGGAGACCATGCCTCAACATCACAGGATTTCACCTTCAGGTCTGCCAGATCTCCTGAGCAGCACTCCAGTGTACGAACCGGTATATCCAGTGTACGGAACAGATCTACCGTGTTCTTCCACAGCTGATCGTACCAGTACGGGCTCTCCTCCGGCTTGCATACAACAATCATTTCCTGCTTCTCAAACTGGTGGATACGGTATACACCACGTTCTTCGATACCATGAGCGCCTTTTTCTTTACGGAAGCACGGTGAATAGCTGGTCAAAGTTTTCGGCAGCTCCTGCTCCGGTGTGATCGTGTCGATAAATTTACCGATCATGGAATGCTCACTTGTTCCAATCAGATACAGATCCTCGCCTTCGATCTTATACATCATAGCTTCCATCTCTGCAAAGCTCATAACGCCTGTCACCACATTGCTGCGGATCATAAATGGCGGGATACAATACGTAAATCCACGGTTGATCATAAAATCACGCGCGTATGCAAGCACCGAGGAGTGAATTCTTGCGATATCACCCATCAGATAGTAAAAACCGTTTCCTGCAACTCTGCCTGCCGCATCCATATCAATGCCATCAAAACGCTCCATGATCTCTGTATGATACGGAATCTCAAAATCCGGAACTACCGGCTCGCCAAAGCGCTCGATCTCCACATTCTGACTATCATCCTTACCGATTGGAACAGACGGATCAATCATATTCGGAATCACCATCATGATCTTACGGATTTTTTCTTCTACTTTTTTCTCCTCCGCACTCAGCTCGGCTACTCTGTCTGCCTGTGCAGCGACCTCTTTTTTTATCTCCTCAGCTTCTTCTCTCTTGCCCTGCCCCATCAGCATACCGATCTTCTTGGAAATGGTATTGCGGTTGGCACGAAGAGCCTCCACTTCATTTTTGATCTCACGATTACGCTTATCCAGCTCAATCACCTCATCGACCATGGACAGCTTCTCATCCTGAAATTTATTACGAATATTCTGTTTTACAACTTCCGGATTTTCACGTAAAAATTTAATATCTAACATCGTTTTATTCCTTTCAGCCTGTGCTATGACAGTTTTTCATCTTTACTTTTCTTTTAGTATCATACTCTATTTCAAAAAATTATTCAACAAAAGTATTTACAGCCTGTCGAAGTGCTTCTTTTTCTTCCTCGCCCAGAACGATATATGACTCACCCTTCACGATTTCCTTAATATAAGTGTAACATCCCTCACGGCTATGGATCGCGTTGATGACAAAACCGCTGTTCTCCTGATCCAGCATAGCCAGCGCAAAGCTCAGCTTACCTCCCATTTCCTTAAACGCATCATATTTCACGATAGCCGTTTTATTCAGTGTGTGTGTCTGAATCTCCTGAAGCTGACGGATCTGCTCCATGTGGTTCTTGCTTGATTCCATCAGCATATCAATATCGTTGATATTGCGTAAAATCGTTTTTTCCAGCGATATGCCGTCTTTCCCCTTCATAAAGCTCTTATATTTCTTCATAAATCGATCGATTTTGAAGGAATTCTTTATCTGGAGTACAAACAGCAGAATGATCATGATCATCATCAATATCATAATAATTCCCGGATCGATCGCCAGATTATTTAGAATCGAATTTTCCATGTCTCCTCCTTGTGCTTGTTTTTATCTTATGTTAACCAGTTGTTTAATTTACATAAATACTGTTTTATTATCTATTATGCAAAAAACTATCTGATTGTTTGCAAAAGATCTACTATTCTTTCTAATTCATCATTGGAATAGTATTCAATAGATATTTTTCCCTTATTATTGGCTTTATGATCGACAACGACCTTTGTGCCGAGAATTGCTTTGATTCGTTCCTCTATATCCTTATAAATAAAGCTGTTTACGCGCTCTTCCTTTTCCTTTTTAGGTTTCGGATTCTGTAGCTCTTTCATCAGGCGCTCCGTATCACGAACACTCAGCTTTTCATCAAAAATACGACATGCCACAAGATACTGTTGCTCTGAATTTTCCAAAGCAAGCAGTGCTCTCGCATGTCCTGTCGAAATCATATCGTCAATCACCATCTGTTGAACTTTCGGATCAAGCTTCAAAAGACGGATCGAATTTGTCACAGCTGTTCTGCTCTTAGAGACTTTTTCCGCTACCTCATCCTGTTTCAGATGATATTCCTCCAACAGACGTTTATAAGCCTGTGCTTCTTCAATCGGATTCAAATCTTCTCTCTGTATATTTTCAATCAGAGAGATTTCCATGATTTCCTGTTCCGTATAATCCTTAATGACAACCGGCACTTCTTTAATTCCTGCCTGTTTCGCCGCACGCCAGCGCCGTTCACCCGCAATGATCTCATAATGGTTCTTTTTTTTCTGAACTACCAGCGGCTGAATCACTCCGAACTGTTTGATAGAATCTGCCAGCTCTAACAATGCATCTTCATCGAATTTTTTACGCGGCTGCTCTCTATTCGGTTCAATTTCTGTCAGACGCAGCATCTGTATTCCGTTTTTGGGTTCTTCATTTACTGTCTGCTTTGGTGTCTCAATTATTTTTTCTTTAATCTCTGATTTTTTTGTTGCGGCAGGAATCAGAGAATCCAGTCCTTTTCCAAGTCCTTTTCCAAGACCACTCTTTTGTGCTACCATTCTTCTTCTCCTCTATGTATCACTTCATCGGCCAACATACGATAACTTTCTGCTCCGCTGGATTTATTGTCATACTTTGTGATCGGCATTCCATGACTGGGCGCTTCTGCAAGTCTGACATTTCTTGGAATGATCGTTTTGTAAATTGTCTGTTGCAGATTATTCTTCACATTCTCCACCACCTGTAGTGACAAATTGGTTCTTGCATCATACATCGTAAATACGACGCCTTCCATCTCCAGCTCCGGATTTAGACGATCCTGCACGAGCTGAATTGTGTGAATCAGCTGAGATAGTCCTTCCAATGCATAATATTCACACTGAATCGGAACCAGCACCGTATCTGCCAGACACATTGAATTGATTGTCAGCATATTTAATGACGGCGGACAATCAATAATAATGAAGTCATATTCTTCTTTTACCGGAGATATGGCCTTTTTTAAAATATACTCTTTTTCCTCAATACCAATCAACTCGATCTCAGCCGCTGCCAAATTAATATTTGATCCAATTATAGACAGATTTTCAAACACATTTCTCGTAATACACTCTTCCAACTCTGCTTCCCCTAGTAGCAGCTCATATACCGTGTTTTCCAATTCATCTTTGTCTATTCCCAATCCGCTTGTCATATTTCCCTGCGGATCCATATCAATCGCCAGCACATTCTTCCCTGCTTCAGCCAGACATGCCGCCAGATTGATCGCTGTTGTTGTCTTGCCTACGCCGCCCTTCTGATTAGCGACGACAATCGCTCTGCCCATTCAAATCTCCCCCTTATCAGGCATTATTATCCAGTGTAGATAATCATCTCATTATACCGATCTTTTTTCATAAAATTTTTCATAATATCAAAATCGGCTTTCTTAGAAAGTATATCATACTTTTTCTTTTAAATCTATACATCTGACATGTTTCACGTGAAACATTTACATATTTATGAATATTTTTAGCTATGCAATTACAAAACCGAATTATTCTCTGAAGGCACTACGAATACAGCTTTCATGCACACAAGTATTTTCAATTGCACAACAGTGAAACTACAGTTAAAAGCAAAATATGAATATAAATTCTGATAGAATATTGTTTAACCGAATCAAGTAAGTTCTCTCATTTCTAATCAAAAATTAATTTCATTTGACAATGTTTCACGTGAAACATTGTCTGATATTATAATTTTATAGCATCACTGTTTACTTACATGTTCAAAATTTTATTTGTATATTATAAGATTATCGTTTATACTATAAATATGAAGTTTATATGATATAAAAATTTATTTATCACAATTACTGATATTGAATTTCAGCATATCTGTATGTCAAAGTCAACTAATGATCATTTTGATCAAAATAATACGATTTCTACAAAAATATGAGGAGGTATTTATATATGAAAAAAAGGCTTCAAACTTTGCTCAAGCTTGGAATAATGTCCGGCATTGTTTTGTATATCATCAACAAATCTATTGCATCATCTTCCGTTGCACGTAATTTGATGAAGACCAGTGAGAACCATTATTATGAATGGAGAAACGGAACGATCTATTATACCAAACGTGGAACCGGTGCTCCGCTTCTGCTTATTCACGATTTGTATCCTTCTTCCTCAGCGCAGGAATGGACTGAAGTAATTGATCGTCTTGCTGCAGACCATACCGTCTATGCTCTGGATCTTCCGGGCTGTGGACGTTCAGAAAAACCGGCAACCACATACACAAATTACTTCTTTGTACAGATGTTATCCGATTTTATAAATGATGTCATTGGCGAATGTACCGATATTGTTGCAACCGGCATTTCTTCATCCTTTGTAATTATGACCGCCAACATGCACCCGGAGTTAATAGGTAAATTTGCAATGGTGAACCCGCTCAGTCCAAAGCAATTGTCCCAAATTCCGGATCATAAATCACAGGTTCTGAATTATTTGGCGAATGTTCCCATCATCAGTACATCTTTTTATTATTTGATGATGTCACAGAATCAAATAGAATATGATTTTAGTGAAAAATACCTCTATAATCCATTCCATTTGAATTCTCGCATGATTCATACTTACTATGAGTCTGCACATTTAAATGGAAGTGACGGAAAATATCTATTCACCAGTTTAAAATCAAACTATGTAAATATCAATGTGAATGCAGCGCTTTCCAAAATCACGCAGGAGATTCACATGATTAGCGGAAGCCATATGGATAATTCTGATCAGATTGTGGATGCCTATTGTAAGCTTAAATCAGATATTCATCCACACGTTGTGGATAAAGCAAAATTGCTTCCGCAATTGGAAGCACCTGACGTGTTTATAAAACTATGTGATTCTATCTTTAAGAATACAAACGATTGATATATTTAACTAATAAAAATCCCTCGTTGAAAAACGAGGGATTTTTATTCAAATATTATGTCAACGGTTCTTTCGCAGGCAATCCGGCTTTTCTGGGATATTTTTTCGGCGTCATTTTTTTCTTACGGATAACCACAAGGGAACGCTCTACCTCGCTCTCCTCCAGTGAGAATTTCCGTACCTCCTTCAATTCACCGCCAAGGATCCCTATCGCTTTTGAAGCGTTCTGTAATTCTTCCTCTATCTTACCGGACTTATAGGAGACAAAAGCTCCTTCTGTTTTTACATACGGAATACAATATTCACTCAGGGACGCAAGATTTGCTACCGCTCGGGATACCGCCAGATCGAAGCCTTCCCGGTACTCCGGCTTTCTGGCAAAATCCTCCGCACGCCCATGAATAGCTGTAATTTTCTCCAGCTGAAGCTCTTCGATCACTTTATTCAGGAATTTTACACGTTTTCCGAGCGAATCAAGCAGGACGATTCGAAGATGTGGAAACGCGATCTTCAAGGGCAATCCCGGAAATCCGGCACCGGTTCCCACATCGATCACCGTCTCGATTTTTTCCGGATCTATAGCTCTCACGATCGTCAGACTATCCTCAAAATGCTTTTGAAGCACCTCCGCATATTCTGTGATCCCGGTAAGATTCATAAACGAATTCCATTCCACCAGAAGCTCATAATAACGATCAAACTGACAAAGCTGTTCCTCAGAGAGCTGAATATTCATAGCCTCACAGTGATTCATAAAGTTTTTTGCTGCTGTCTTATCCATGTTTTCCTCATGCTTTCAATATTATGTTAACCAGTTTCGCCTATGCTACTTCTTTCTCCATTGCTCCATATAGATCAACAGTACAGAGATATCTGCCGGAGATACACCCGCAATTCGCGAAGCCTGCCCCACAGATATTGGGCGATACTGCTCCAGCTTCTGCTGTGCCTCAATACGCAATCCGTGAATTGCGAAATAGTCCATGTCCTGCGGTATTTTTTTATTTTCCAGCTTTTTGAAATGCTCCACCTGCTTTTTCTGCCGGGTAATATATCCATCGTATTTGATATTGATATTTACCTGCTCCTGCACTGCCTCACTATATTGAGGACGGAATGGATCGAGTTCTGCCAGTACCCCGTAGTCCAGCTCCGGTCGCCTGATCAGCTCCACGAGCGTCGTACCGTTTTTCAACGGCGTACTTTCATGCTGTTCCAAAAATGTCTGTACCTTCTCATTTGCCCCGATATTTACCGTAAGCACACGCGCCATTTCCTCCTCGATCTGACGCCTTTTTTCCAGAAGTGCTTCATATCTTTCATCACTGATCAGCCCGATCCTGTGTCCCAACGGTGTCAAACGAAGATCCGCATTATCCTGTCTCAAAAGCAAACGATACTCTGAACGTGAAGTCATCATACGATACGGCTCTCGATTTTCCTTCGTTACCAGATCGTCGATTAGCACACCGATATAGGATTCCGAACGATCAAAAATGACCTGCTCTCTCCCCAATGTCTTCAATGCTGCATTAATTCCGGCAGCCAGTCCCTGTGCAGCCGCCTCTTCATAACCGGAGCTGCCATTAAACTGGCCGCCGCTGAACAACCCCGGGATCTTCTTAAATTCCAGCGTCGGCATCAGCTGTCTCGCGTCAATGCAGTCATACTCTATAGCATACGCATTTCTCACGATCTGAGCATTCTCCAATCCGGGGACACTGCGGTACATAGCTATCTGCACGTCCTCCGGCAGTGAACTGGACATCCCTCCCACATACATTTCATTGGTATAACGTCCCTCCGGTTCGATAAACACCTGATGACGGCTCTTATCCGCGAACTTCACCACCTTATCCTCGATCGACGGGCAATAACGCGGTCCGGTTCCCTCGATCATACCGGAATACAGCGGAGAACGATCCAGATTGCTGCGAATGATCTGATGCGTCTCTTCATTCGTATACGTCAGCCAGCAGGATATTTGATCGATCTGTACCTCCTTTGGATCTGTTGTAAAAGAAAACGGCACTACTTTCGCATCCCCGAACTGCTCCTCCATTTTGGAATAATCGATGCTTCGTCCGTCGATTCTTGCCGGTGTTCCCGTTTTAAAGCGACGCATTTCCACTCCGTGATGTTTGAGAGATTCTGTCAGATGATTTGCCGCCTGAAGCCCATTTGGACCCGTATAGCTGCTGATATCTCCGTAAATACAACGCGCCTTGAGATAGGTTCCCGTACAGAGCACACATGCTTTACAGCGATAGATCGCCCCGGAATAGGTCTTCACTCCCGTCAGTACGCCATCCTCCACCAAAAGCTCCGTCACCTCTGCCTGTTTTATCTGCAAATGCTCCGTATTCTCCAGTACCCCTCTCATACGGCTGCTATAGTCCCTTTTATCCGCCTGCGCCCGCAGGGAATGCACCGCCGGACCCTTGGATTTATTCAGCATTTTGGACTGAATAAAGGTCGCATCGATGTTCTTACCCATTTCTCCGCCAAGAGCATCGATCTCACGGACAAGATGTCCCTTCGAGCTGCCTCCTATATTCGGATTGCAGGGCATCAATGCAATACTGTCCACGCTCACCGTAAACATCACGGTATCAAGTCCCAGCCTCGCACACGCAAGCGCCGCCTCACATCCCGCATGTCCCGCACCGACCACAACAATATCTGTCGTCATCTCCATATTACCCATCTATCTTCTTCCTCTTTACTTTCCCATGCAGAATTTACTGAAAATTTCATTCACCAGATCCTCTCCCACGGACTCTCCGGTGATACTTCCCAGCTCCTCATATGCACTCATCAGATCAATAGAGAAGAAATCCTCCGGCATGTCCGCCATGATACTCTCCTCCACCCGTTCCAGACTGCTCTTTGCCTCTGAGAGCGCATGCTTCTGTCTCATATTCGTCACATAGATTTCATCATCAAAGGTGATCTCCCCCTGATAAAACATTTCCTTCAGCGTATTTTCCAGAAGCTCCAGTCCCTGACCGTCTCTGGCAGAAATCGGTATCACCTTCTGCCCGGACAGCTTTTTCTGAAGTATTTCCTCCGTTGTCACCGAAATGAGATCCATCTTATTCAACAATACGATTGCTTTTCTGTCCCGGATCATTTCCATGATCTTATCATCATTTTCATCCAGCTCCGTAGAGGAATCCACGACGTAAATGATCAAATCCGCGTCCTTCGCATAATTTTTTGCACGATCTACTCCGATTTTCTCTACCACATCCTCTGTTTCACGGATACCTGCTGTATCTATTATATTCAGAGAAATGCCATGAAGATTCATCTGCTCCTCCAGCACATCTCTCGTTGTACCGGCAATATCTGTGACAATCGCCCGTTCTTCCCCCAGCAGACGATTCAAAAGAGAGGATTTACCGGCATTTGGCTTACCCACAATCACCGTGCGAATCCCTTCCTTTATCAGTTTTCCATTCTCTGAGGAAGCCAGCAGCACCTTGATCTCCTGCTTCAGCTCTGCCACGATACGCTCCAGCTTCTGAGGATATCCATCCAGACTGATATGTTCCGGATCGTCCAGCGCAGATTCAATAAACGCGATCTGATAGATCAGCCTTTCCCGCAGGCTGTTGATCTTCTGCTGCAGTGATCCCTTCAGCTGACTCACAGAGCTCTTGAGCGCGTACTCATTTTTCGCATTGATCACATCGATCACCGCCTCTGCCTGAGACAGATCGATCCTGCCGTTTAAGAAAGCGCGTTTTGAAAATTCTCCCGGCTCTGCCGGACGTGCACCGCATTTCAAAGCCGTCTCCAGAATTCTTTTCATGGCATAGATACCGCCGTGACAATTTATCTCCACAGTATCCTCTGCCGTAAAGCTGCGTGGTCCCCGCATCAGCATAACCAGCACCTCATCGATCACTTCCTGATCGTCTCTCACGAAGCCATAATGAATCGTATGAGATTGTGCCTCTGCCAGCTTCTTTCCTGATTTTGCCCCAAATAAACGGTCTGCTATCTTCACCGCTTCCGGACCACTGATACGCACGATCCCGATTCCCGAAGTCGTCATTCCCGTAGAAATTGCTGCAATTGTATCATTCATACCATTAAAACTACTCATGATTACCCCTTATGTACTCACTTTTACATAGCATATATTTTTATAATGCAGATTCAAACAGATTCGTATGTACGAACAATAACGAAAATGGGGCTGCATACACAACCCCATTTTACTCCATTTTTTATTTACTGTCTATGACTGCCTTCCGTTATTATTGCGCTTCAGAGTCACAACTACCTTACGATACGGTTCCTCACCCTCGCTGTGCGTAGACACATACGGATCATTCTGCAATATCGAATGAATAATTCTTCTCTCATACGGATTCATCGGCTCAAGGAATACCGGTCTTCTCGTTCTTTTTACCTTAAAGGCGATATTCTTCGCAAGATTCTCAAGAGTCTCTTTTCTGCGGCTTCTGTAGTTCTCTGTATCGACCTTCACTCGGATATATCCGGACTTGCCCTTGTTTACTACAAGGCTTGTCAGATACTGCAGAGAATCGAGTGTCTGTCCTCTCTTACCGATCAAGATACCCATATCCTCACCGGACAACTCCACATTCAGTACCTCATCTGTATAGCTTGCCTTAACCTCAACCTGCATCCCCATCGTAGTCAATACTTCTTTCAGGAACTTTTCAGCCTTGGCCTTCACTTCCTCCTGCTCTTCCTCTGTGAGAACAGCGACCTTACGCTCTTTTCGCTCTTCCTTTGCCGGAGTCTCCGCCTCAACGGTCTCACTCTTTACTGCTTCCTGCTCTGCCGGCGCTTCCACTGCTTCTGTCTTTACATGCTCCGCCTTTTCTTCTTTCTTTACCGGAGCTTCCTCGGCCTTTTTCTCAGCCTTGAAGTCTTTTTTGCGCTCTTTCTTTTCCTTTTTGAATTCGCGCTTTTCTTCCTTCTTCTCTTCCTTCAGATTCAGGACATCCTCCACCGCAGTCTTCTTTCTGGCCTTGATGACAGCCTTCTTGCCGCCGATACCAAAAAATCCGGTACTTCCCTCTTCAATTACTTCATATTCAATATTATCACGAAAGGTCTCCAATTTCAGAGACGCTTCAAGGATGGCATCTTTCACAGTCTTGGCTGTGACTGTAATGAATTCTTCCATAATAAACCTCCCTCTACTTCTTCTGGTTCTTCTCGTTATATTGCTGTACCATTCTCGCCTTCGAAGCGATACTTCCCGGCTTGGCGCTAGTATTCTTATAATACTCTGTAGAATCCTTGATATTTTTCAGACGCTTTTCTGTACGAGCCTGAATATTTTCTGTAGATTCCTCTGCAGGGTTCTGCAGATTTTTCAGATTTCTCCTTGCCTGTCCACTGATGCTCTCCGGAGGAAGTCCGCGCTTCTTGCGCTTTTCGTTATACTTCTCCATATTCTGCTTCACCATCTCATCAATATCAATGTTTGCCATACGCTTATTGATGATGAACTGAATGACACTTCTCACTGCGGACGAAGCTACCCAATAAAGACCGATACCTGTAGAGAACGTAAAACAGAAAAATACAGACATCAGAGGCATCATGGTGTTCATGGTCTTCATGGAATTCGCAACCGCACTCTCATCTCCCTCAGCCTGCGGCGCTGTCTGCGGCATCAGCTTTACGCTGAGATACTGTGTCAGACCTGCCAGAACCGGTATCGCCAGAGCGATGATGATCGGCACGATCGCCTTCTCTGACCATGAGCTGCGGATAATAGACATCGGTGAATCCGCAATATTAATTCCGATAAAGCTGTTGACATGCTCTGTAGAAGCCGCAGTAGTCTCAATCAAGGATTTGAGATCCGGGAACTTATCTGCCAGCTCTGTCCAGTTTGCCGGCTTCAGATTATAAAGCACATCTACGATAGAGTTCTCGTTAAAGCCTATTTTTTCGAAATTCACTCTGGCCTGTGTTGCAAACTGCTCCAGAAACGCCTGTGCTCCGTCTGTGACCATCAGCTTCTCGACCAATCCGAGATAAATGGACTTTACACTGCTTACATATGCCGGAATCTTCCAGATAACCTGATACATCGCGAACAGGATCGGCATCTGGATCAGTAGCGGCAGACAGGTTCCCATAGGTGATACGCCGTATTTTGCGTAAACAGCCTGCTGTTCCTGCTGCATCTTCATCATAGACTCATTATCTTTCTTGTTCTTGTACTTCTTGGTGATCGCCTGCAGCTCCGGATTCATCACTGCGGTCATCCGTGACGACTTCTGCTGTCTGATGGTCAGCGGAAGCATCAGTATATTGACAACGATCGTAAATAAAATAATGCATAATGCGATGTTCGCAATGCCGAATGTTCCATGCATGAACATATACAGCCCATTTATTATGAAGCCAAGCAGCGTTGCAGCCTGACCGATAATAAATGTATTACTTTTGGTAAGTACCATGCTTTTCAAACCTTTTTCCTCCTGAAAAACAAAAATTCATCTGGAACCGGATCAATTCCTCCGTGTGAAAATGGATTACATCTTAGAATTCTCCATGCCGCCAGAATACTCCCTCTGATAGCTCCGTGTTTCTCAATAGCCTCAATTCCATACTGAGAACAGGTGGGAATATATGGACAGCGGGTACGCTTCATGGGCGATAGGTACTTTTGATAACATCGAATCAAAAAAACCATTATTTTCTTCATCATATCTTCGAATTATGAGATGTCACTCTTTTCTGTATTCAATACCTTCTGCAGCTTAGCCATATGCAGAAGTGCATCTTCGATTTCCCGGTAACCTTTTTCTTTCGCTGTGGGCCGCACGATCACTACAAAATCATACCCACGCTTGAACTTTGCTTCGTTTAGACGGTAACTTTCCCTTACCAGTCTGGTTAAATGATGTCTTACTACGCTGTTTCCTACTTTTTTGCTTACAGATATTCCCAGACGATTTCTGGTTCCCGCGACAAACGCATCATTCTGTAACGCATACATGATCAGAAACCTGTTCGCATAGGATTTTCCTAAACGATACACCTTCTGAAAATCTCGATTCTTTTTTAATGATTCGGAATATAACATCGTCAATTTACCTATAAAAAATGTGCCCTGACGCCAAACACGCCGGGCACATCATCGCGGCCTAAGCTGATAATACTTTTCTTCCTTTTGCTCTTCTTGCAGCCAGAACCTTTCTTCCGCCTGCTGTGCTCATTCTTGCTCTGAATCCATGAACCTTTGATCTGGATCTCTTCTTCGGCTGAAATGTCATCTTCATATCTACAACACCTCCTTATTCATCTTCACTTTTCTACTTAGTTTGTTGCTGTGCGCAGAAAACATCGTTTTAATTATATGCATAAACCTTATGCTCGTCAAGCAAAATCTCTTGCTTTCTGCTCTTTTCTTCCTTTCTTTATCAACGTTTGTTTTGGTTAACGTAAGTTTATCCACAAAATGAGGATAACTTGGGGATAACTCTATTTTTTTCTGTGCATATTTGCTTATAATCTCAATTTTTACGGCGAAAATACTGGATTTTTTTTGTGTACAGACCTTTTACAGTTATACACACATTTTTCCCGTTTTTTTCACTCGCCACCATTTTATGTAAATCAAATCTATCTTTTCCACCTTATCCACACCATGGGGATAACTTGGGGATAACTTTGTGAGTATTGTGTTTAATTCCTTGGATAACCTGATTTTACTTTAGAATATACCATTCTTTTTTCTGTGAATACTACTTTTCCACTTTTAAACATTTTGAAATTTTTATACTTCTTTCAAAAAACTTATCCCCCATTTCTTTTTGGTTAACGTAAGTTTATCCACAGTATGGGGACAATTTGGGGATAACTTGATCCTACTCTGTGCAAATATTCCTCATCAACTCCCTTTTTTCTTTTAAATTCAAGCTTTCTTTATGTGAACATCTCTATACACTTATACACATTTTTTCATTTCATAGCTCTAACTTACCTATCTTATGTCAATCTCTGTGGATATATGAAAACTTTGCTTGATAAAAAACATGATTTGGATTATTATTAACATAGAGTTTTTATGTGCAAAAGGAGAATTTCGATGAACGTGATAGAGCAAAACTGGGAGGCCATTCTACACCATGTGATGGTAGAATATGAGATTTCTCCCATTTCCTTTGAGACTTGGCTGCAAGATCTTAAGGTTTACAGCTTTGAGGATCATGTGGTTACCATTCTTGTGGATGAACCCATGAAGATCAACATTATAAAAAAGAAGTATGTCCTTCCCATCAAAGTAGCAATTACGGAGATTACCGGAGAGACCTGCGAGCTTGAATTTATTTCTCCGGAACATCTGGAGTCGAAAAAGCATGTAGCGGAGGCTCCCGCTGCTCCGCCTAATATGAGTCTTGAAAAGGCTAATCTGAATCCGAAGTATACCTTCGATACGTTTGTCGTGGGAAAAAATAACAGCTTTGCACATGCAGCAGCACTCGCGGTAGCCGAAGCTCCGGGAGAAGTATATAATCCGCTCTTTATCTATGGAGGCGCCGGACTCGGTAAGACCCATCTGATGAATGCGATCGCCTATTTTATTTTGGAGCATGATCCGGATAAGAAGGTCATTTACGTCACCAGTGAGACCTTTACCAACGAGGTTATCGAGAATATTCGTAGCGGAAGCAACACCGCTATGAGTAAATTCCGTGAAAAATACAGAAACATTGACGTTCTCCTCATCGACGATATTCAGTTTATTATAGGAAAGGAATCTACACAGGAAGAATTTTTCCATACCTTCAATGATCTGCACAGCTCGGGCAAACAGGTCATTATTTCCTCTGATAAACCTCCAAAAGAGATGTCAACTCTCGAGGATCGTCTGAAGTCCAGATTCGAATGGGGTCTGATCGCGGATATTGCCTCTCCGGATTATGAGACACGAATGGCCATTCTCCGTAAGAGAGAGGAATTGGACGGATATAAGATCGATGATGAGGTGATTCAATACATAGCAACCAATATCAATTCCAATATCCGTGAATTGGAAGGCGCGCTGAATATTGTAGTCGCATTTGGCAATTTAAATAAAAGAGAGATCAATCTGGAATCCGCAAAAGAGGCTCTCAAGCACTTAATCACACCGGATGCCAAAAGAATCATCACACCGCAGCTAATTATCGACACAGTTTGCGAACATTTCCACACGAGCGTCACAGACCTCAAGGGACCGAAGCGTAATGCGGACATCGCTATGCCCCGCCAAATTGCTATGTATTTGTGCCGTACCATGACGCAAACGCAGCTAAAAGAGATCGGAAATCTGCTGGGTGGAAGAGATCACAGCACCATCCTCCACGGATGTGGAAAAGTGGAAGCCGAGATGAAATACAACGAAAATCTGCGTAATACCATCGATGTTCTGACCAAGAAGATCAATCCGAGTTAGAATTTTACACAGGAATTCACATGAATTTTTGAGTTTTCACGGGTTTTCCAACATACTTTTACGGTGGATTTTTCCTGTATTTTTCAGCAGTATCAGGGTTATACACAAATCCACACCCCCTAAGGCTATGCCTACGAATCTTTGTTTATATATATCTATCAGACACGCGCGAAAGGAGCTTTTTTAACATGAAGATCATTTGTTCCAAAAATGAGCTCATGAAGAGCGTTAATATCGTAATGAAGGCGGTTCCATCCAAGACCACTATGCCGATCCTCGAATGTATCTTGATCGATGCCTCCAAGGGGCAGATCAAATTTACCACGAACGATATGGAATTGGGGATTGAGACCATAGTCAACGGTCAGATTATACAAAAAGGAACCATAGCATTAAATGCTAAGTTATTTTCTGAAATTATCCGCAAATTACCGGATAATGATGTAACCATCCAGACAGACGACAAATATCAGGCAGACATCATCTGTGAAAAAGCAAAGTTCCACATTCCGGGACAGTCCGGTGAGGATTATCCTTATCTTCCTTATGTGGAAAAAGATCAGTCTATTTATCTTTCTCAATTTACGTTGAAGGAAGTCATCCGACAGACTATTTTTTCTATTGCACAGAATGAAAATAACCGTATGATGACTGGGGAACTCTTTGAGATCCGTGATAATATGTTAAAGGTGGTATCTCTGGACGGTCATCGTATCTCTATTCGCAGGATTGAACTGAAGGAATCCTATGAGCCGAAGAAGGTCGTGGTTCCGGGTAAGACGCTGATCGAGATCAGTAAGATTCTTTCCGGAGAAACGGATGACGAGGTACACATTTATTTCACTAATAATCACATTTTGTTTGAATTTGACGATACAGTGGCTGTTTCCAGACTGATCGAAGGGGAATATTTTAGAATCGATCAGATGTTGTCCAGTGATTATGAGACCAAGGTGAATATCAACAAGCGTGAGCTGCTCAATTGTATTGACCGCGCGACCCTGATGATCAAGGAAGGCGATAAGAAACCGATCATTATGGGAATTGAGGATGATGATATGGAACTTAAGATCAATTCTCAGATCGGTTCCATGAATGAGCATATCAGTATTGAGAAAGAGGGTAAGGATCTTATGATCGGATTTAACCCGAGATTTCTGATGGATGCGCTCAGAGTTACGGATGAAGAGACGATACAGATGTATCTGGTGAATCCGAAGGCTCCCTGTATCATCAAGGATGAGAAAGAGAGCTATGTTTATCTGATTCTTCCGGTCAACTTTAACGCATAAAGTAAAGGGTGAATAATATGCAGAATATCAAATTAAGAGATGAATTTATCAAGCTTGGGCAGGCTTTGAAGGCAGCCGGTCTGGTGGAATCCGGCGTGGATGCCAAGTATGCGGTGCAGGATGGTCTGGTAAAGGTCAACGGCAGCGTGGAGATACAGCGGGGCAAGAAGCTCTACGACGGTGATGAAATAGAATTTGAAGGGAATATCATTAAGATTACAAAGTAATCGGTGCAGACATGATTGTTGAATCTATCAAGTTAGAACATTTTCGCAACTATCCGTCCTTAAAGCTGAAGTTAAACCCCGGCACGAATCTTTTTTATGGGGATAATGCGCAGGGAAAAACAAATATTCTGGAGGCTGTTTATCTTTGCGGTACGACGAAGTCACACAGGGGCAGCAAGGATCGGGATCTGATTCAGTTTGAGGAGGAGGAATCGCACCTTCGCATGAAGGTAATCCGAAACGGAAGCCCGATCAAGATCGACATGCATTTGAAAAAGAACCGGACAAAGGGAATCGCCATTAACGGAGTTCCGATTCGCAGAGCAAGCGAGCTGTTCGGTGTGGCAAATTTTGTATTTTTTTCTCCGGAGGACCTGAATATCATTAAGGATGGTCCCTCGGAGCGTCGTCGTTTTATGGATATGGAGCTGTGTCAGCTGGACAAGGTATACCTTCATCATCTGGCAGGCTACAATAAGGTGCTGGCGCAGAGAAACAAGCTGCTCAAAGATATTTCTTTTCAGCCGGAGCTTCGGGATACGCTGGATATCTGGGATATTCAGCTGGCGGAGTACGGAAAAAAAGTAATCGAGGAGCGCACGAGATTTTTGGAACGGCTGAATGGAATCATCCGGAAGCTTCATCAGAATCTGAGTGGAGGAAGAGAAGAGCTTTTTTTAAGCTATGAGAAAAATGTTTCCGCCGAAGAACTGGAGGAGCAGCTTTTTAAAAGCCGGGAGAGAGATCTTCGCATGAAAGTGTCCATGACCGGTCCCCACAGAGATGATATCTGTTTTCAGATTCGGGGTGTGGATATTCGAAGGTTTGGTTCACAGGGGCAGCAGAGGACGGCAGCGCTGGCCTTAAAGCTGTCGGAGATCGAGCTGGTAAAGCAGGAGATCGGGGATTCCCCCATTTTGCTGCTCGATGATGTATTGTCTGAGTTGGACAGTCACAGACAGAGACATCTTCTGGACAGTATTCATGATATTCAGACATTGATCACCTGTACGGGACTGGATGATTTTGTAGAAAATCAGTTTAGGATAGATCAGGTATTTCGAGTAATAGAAGGCACGGTAGTAACGTCTTAGAGGATCTATGCAGGAAGGCGGATCGTCTAAGCTTAGAATAGCAGGAAGTATGCAGGAGGATAAGATGGGCACAGAAGTAAATCATGAGTATGGAGCGGATCAGATTCAGATCTTGGAAGGTCTGGAAGCGGTAAGAAAACGTCCGGGAATGTATATCGGGAGCACCTCTGCCCGCGGATTGCATCATCTTGTATATGAGATCGTGGATAATGCCGTTGATGAGGCGTTGGCAGGATTCTGTGATACGATCAACGTGACGGTTCATAAAGATAATTCCGTGACGGTCACGGATAACGGCCGCGGTATTCCGGTAGGAATCAACCACAAGGCAGGTATTCCGGCGGTAGAGGTCGTGTTCACGATCCTTCATGCCGGAGGAAAATTCGGCGGTGGCGGATATAAGGTATCCGGTGGTCTGCATGGTGTAGGCGCATCTGTAGTAAATGCGCTTTCCGAGTATCTGGAGGTCAAGATTTTCAAAGACGGCAAGGTCTATCAGCAGAGATATGAGAGGGGACATACGATGTACTCTCTGAAGGTGGTCGGAGAATGTGAAGCAGAAAAGACCGGCACCATGGTCACCTTCCTTCCGGATAAAGAGATTTTTGAGGAGACGGTATTTGATTTTAATACCCTGAAGCAGCGTCTTCGTGAGATGGCATTTTTGACAAAGAATATTAAGATCATCCTTACGGATGAACGTCCCGAGCAGCCGGAGCAGAGAACATTTCACTACGAGGGCGGTATCCGGGAATTTGTCACTTATCTGAACAAAGGTAAGACGCCGTTGTATCCGGACGTCATTTATTGTGAGGGAACCAGAGATGAAGTGTATGTAGAGGTGTCCATGCAGCACAATGATGGATACAATGAGGGATCCTACAGTTTTGTAAATAACATTACAACGCCGGAGGGTGGTACGCATCTGACTGGTTTTAAAAATGCCCTTACCAAGACCTTTAACAGCTACGCGAAGGCAAATAAGCTGATGAAAGAGAATGAGAGCTTAAACGGTGAGGATATCCGTGAAGGAATGACCGCTATTGTCAGCATCAAGATCGGAGAGCCGCAGTTTGAAGGACAGACGAAGCAGAAGCTGGGCAACAGCGAAGCCAGAGGCGCTGTGGATTCCGTGGTATCAGAGCAGCTGATGATCTATCTGGAGCAGCATCCGCAGGTTGCAAAGCTGATTTTGGAAAAATCTATCATGGCGCAACGCGCCCGTGAAGCGGCACGTAAGGCGAGAGATTTAACACGAAGAAAGTCCGCACTTGAGGGACTTTCCCTGCCCGGCAAGCTGGCAGACTGCTCGGATAAGGATCCTAAGAATTGTGAAATCTACATCGTAGAGGGAGACTCTGCGGGCGGTTCCGCGAAGACCGCACGAAGCCGTGCGACGCAGGCGATCCTGCCTCTGCGGGGTAAGATCTTAAATGTGGAAAAGGCACGTCTGGACAAGATTTACGCAAATGCGGAGATCAAGGCTATGATTACGGCCTTTGGTACCGGTATCCATGAGGATTTTGATATTAGTAAGCTGCGTTATAACAAGATTATTATTATGACGGATGCCGATGTGGACGGCGCGCATATCAGCACGCTGCTGTTGACATTTTTATACCGGTTTATGCCGGATCTGATCAAAGAGGGACATGTATATCTGGCACAGCCGCCTCTCTATAAGCTTGAAAAAAATAAAAAGGTCTGGTATGCGTATTCAGATGATGAACTGGATAGCATCCTCAAAGAAGTAGGACGTGATCAGAATAATAAAATCCAGCGTTACAAAGGACTGGGAGAGATGGATGCAGAGCAGCTTTGGGAGACCACGATGGATCCCAAGAAGCGTATTCTTCTGCGTGTAAATATGGATGAGGAGAGTTCCTCAGAGCTGGATCTGACATTTACGACGCTGATGGGCGATCAGGTAGAGCCGCGTCGTGAATTCATTGAAGAAAATGCAAAATATGCCAAGAACCTTGACATTTAACAGGAGGAAGAATCGTGGAAGATAATATTTTTGATAAAGTACATGAGGTCGATCTGAAAAAGACCATGGAACAATCTTACATCGAATACGCCATGAGCGTTATCGCTTCCCGCGCTCTTCCTGATGTAAGAGACGGTTTAAAGCCGGTACAGAGACGTGTGCTTTATTCTATGATCGAGCTGAATAATGGTCCTGACAAGCCTCACAGAAAATGTGCGCGTATTGTCGGTGATACCATGGGTAAATATCATCCCCACGGTGACAGCTCTATCTATGGAGCATTGGTAAATATGGCGCAGGAGTGGTCCACCAGATATCCGCTGGTAGACGGTCACGGCAATTTTGGTTCCGTGGACGGGGACGGCGCTGCCGCCATGCGATATACAGAGGCGAGATTAAGTAAGATTTCCATGGAGATGCTTGCGGATATCAATAAAGATACCGTAGACTTCATGCCGAACTTTGATGAGACAGAGAAGGAACCTGCGGTTCTTCCATCGAGATATCCGAACCTTTTGGTAAACGGTACATCTGGTATCGCAGTCGGTATGGCGACGAATATTCCGCCTCATAATCTGCGGGAAGTGATTGATGCGGTGGTGAAGATCATCGATAACCGGGTGGAGGAAGGCAGAGGGACAGAGCTGGAGGAGATCCTTCAGATCGTGAAGGGACCGGATTTTCCGACAGGAGCACAGATTCTCGGTACCAGAGGTATTGAGGAGGCTTACCGCACAGGAAGAGGTAAGATCCGTGTGCGTGCCATCACGAATATCGAGTCCATGCCGAACGGTAAGAGTCGTATCATTGTGACGGAGCTTCCGTATATGGTAAATAAGGCAAGACTGATCGAAAAGATCGCAGATCTTGTAAAAGAAAAGAAAATTGACGGTATTACCGCTCTGACGGATGAATCCAGCAGAGAGGGAATGCGTATTAATATCGAGCTGCGCAGGGATGTGAACGCCAATGTGATTCTTAATCAGCTGTATAAGCATACGCAGCTGCAGGATACGTTTGGTGTTATCATGCTGGCGCTGGTCAATAATGAGCCCAAGGTGATGAATCTTCTGGAGATGCTGAACTGCTATCTGAAGCATCAGGAGGAGGTCGTTACCAGAAGAACCAGATATGAATTAAACAAGGCTGAGGAGAGAGCCCATATTTTACAGGGATTGCTGATTGCACTTGATAATATCGATGAGGTGATCCGGATCATCCGTGGTTCCAGAAGTACCGTGGAAGCGAAAAAGAGCCTGATGGAGCGCTTCACACTGACCGATGTGCAGGCACAGGCTATCGTAGATATGCGTCTGCGCGCGCTGACCGGTTTGGAGCGGGAAAAGATCGAGGCAGAATATGCAGAGCTGATGAAGCGAATCGAAGAGTTGCGTGCGATTTTGGCAGACGAGAAGCTTCTGCTTGGCGTGATCCGTAAGGAGATCATCATTATCCGGGATAAATACGGTGATGAGAGAAGAACCTCTATCGGATTTGATGCTTACGATATCTCTATGGAGGATCTGATACCGAGAGAAGACATCGTCATCACCATGACAAAGCTCGGCTATATTAAGCGTATGACGACGGATAACTTCCGTTCTCAGAACCGCGGAGGCAAGGGCATCAAGGGCATGCAGACAATTGATGAGGATTATATCGAAGAGCTTCTGATGACGACGACGCACCACTCTTTGATGTTCTTTACGAACACCGGACGTGTATACCGTCTGAAGGCGTATGAGATTCCGGAGGCTAGCCGTACCTCCAGAGGAACGGCAATCATCAATCTTCTTCAACTGCAGCCGGAGGAAAAAATTACGGCTATGATTCCGATCGACGGTTATCGAGAGGGTGATTATCTCTTTATGGCTACCAAGAAGGGTATCGTAAAGAAGACGCCGGTGATGGATTATGCAAATGTTAGAAAGACCGGTCTCGGAGCCATCAGTCTCCGTGAGGATGATGAGCTGATCGAGGTGAAATTCACGGATGACGAGAAGGATATCCTTTTGGTGACAAAGTATGGTCAGTGCATCCGTTTCCATGAATCTGATGTAAGAAGTACCGGACGTGTGTCTATGGGAGTGATCGGTATTAATCTGACAGACGGTGATGAGGTAGTAGCCATGCAGCTGGATGTACAGGGAGAATATATGCTGACGGTATCAGAAAAGGGCATGGGAAAATTGACGTATGTCTCTGAGTTTACTCCGCAGAACCGCGGCGGTAAGGGCGTCAAGTGCTACAAGATCATGGAGAAGACCGGTAATGTAGTCGGTGCGAAGATGGTAAATATCGACAACGATATTATGATGATCAATACCGAAGGTATCATTATTCAGATGCCGTGCAGTGATATTTCCGTATTGGGACGTATCACCTCGGGAGTGAAGCTGATGAATCTTGAGGCAGGTGTCAGTGTGGCAAGTATTGCCAAAGTAAGAGAAAGCAGCAATCAGGAGGCAGAGAATGAAACTACGCAGGATGGCGGCAGTCTGGACAGCTAAAATCGTTGCAAAAATATGTAAAATGATGGGAAAACAGGGTGTCACGTGGGCAGGCAAGATCGCGCTGTCCATGGATCCTGCGATTCTTACGGAGCTGGCGGATGAGGTGCGTGAGAAAATTTATGTTGTCTGCGGTACCAATGGTAAGACGACGACGAATAATCTCCTATGCTCCACGTTAGAGGCACAGGGAAAAAAGGTCATCTGTAATCACACCGGTTCGAATATGCTCAATGGCTGTGTGGCAGCCTTTGTGTTAAGTGCAAAGAATAACGGAAGGCTGGATGCGGATTATGCGTGCATCGAGGTTGACGAGGCATCGGCGCTGCGCATTTTCCCACATTTTCAGCCGGATTATATGGTATTGACGAATCTGTTCAGAGATCAGCTGGATCGCTACGGAGAGATCGATATTACCATGAATTTGATGATGGAGGCCATGCGGATGGCGCCGCAGATGAAGATTATTGTGAATGCGGACGATGCACTATCCACCTATGTAGCCATGGAGAGCGGCAATCCCTACGTCACCTACGGCATCGGAGATAAGGTATTTGAAGAGTCCATCAACGAGATCAAAGAGGGAAGGTTCTGCAAAAAATGCGGAGCAAAGATGGAATATCATTTTTACCATTTCAGTCAGTTGGGTGATTATTATTGCAGCCACTGCGATTTTAAGCGGCCGGAAATCAAATATAATGCGACGAACATTCAGACCCAAAACCAACTGTCCTTTGACGTAGGCACAAGACATATTGCAGCGAATTACCGCGGTTTTTATAATGTCTACAATATTTTGGCCTGCTATGCGGCAGCTCGTGAGGGTGGTCTGGAAATTGCCAATTTTACGGATGTGTTGAAGAAATATAATCCGGAAAACGGAAGAAACGAACATTTCTCCATCAAGGGGACGGAGATCATTTTGAATCTGGCTAAAAATCCGGCGGGATTCAATCAGAATATTTCCGCAGTGATGGAGGACGAGAAGAAAAAAGATCTGATCATTCTGATCAATGACAATGATCAGGACGGAACAGACGTTTCGTGGCTGTGGGATGTAGACTTTGACCGTCTGGCGGATGCCAACGTAAGCTCTATCACGGTCAGCGGAATTCGCTGTCAGGATATGCGTCTGCGTCTGAAATATGTGGATATCACATCAAAAGTGGAGCCGGATGTGGAAAAAGCCATCCGTGAGAGCATCGCATGTGGATGCGGCAATCTGTACGTGCTGGTAAACTATACAGGACTGTATTCGACACACAATATTCTCAAGAAGATGGAGAACGAGAACTGACAGAGCACAGCGTATGAGACAGGGAGTCTAAAGAAGAGGAAAGGTGGCAATATGGAACTTACAATAGGACATCTGTATCCGGATCTCCTGAATCTATACGGTGATCGCGGCAACATTCAATGTATGAAAAAAAGATGTGAATGGCGCGGTATTGGTGCAAGGGTCATTCAATATGAGCTTGGGGATAGCATTGATTTTTCAAAACTGGATATTGTACTGCTCGGAGGAGGCTCTGATCGTGAACAGATGATCGTTGGTGATCGCCTGATGGAAATAGAAGATGAATTTCGTGCTTATGTAGAAGATGACGGGGTTGTCATCGCAGTCTGCGGAGGATATCAGCTTCTGGGAAATTATTATCAGACGCCTGAGGGTAGAATCGAAGGCTTGGGAATCGTAGATCTGGATACGGAGCAGGGAAAGGATTTTCGTCTGATCGACAATATTGTGCTGGAGAGCGATCTGTTTTCCATGCCGATCGTCGGATTTGAGAATCATGGCGGACGTACAAATATCAAGAATAACAAGCCGCTTGGCAAAGTCATCTATGGCAGCGGCAATGACAGCGTAAGCGGTTATGAAGGTGTCGTCTATAAGAACGTGATCGGTACCTATCTACACGGTCCGCTGCTTCCGAAGAATCCGCAGATCGCAGATTATCTGATCCGGAAGGCACTGGAGAGAAAATATAAGCAGCCGGTGACGCTTGCAGAGCTTCCGGATATAGAAGAAAAAGAGGCAAATGCCTATATATATAACAGATTTAAGGGCAAAGTCAGCAAGCCTCAGAATCAGGAACAATTAGTTTGATTTCTAAACAAATCAAAAAATGTTAAAAAAATATCAAATGTAAAAATTAGTGGTTGCCAGTAAGGAAGATGTATGTTATACTCCATCGGCAATACCCCGATATGGTATTTGCATTATAAATACAACTAAAACCATAGAAGAGGTAGACGAGGAGGACATTATGAAGAGAAAATTAGTAGCAACACTGTTTGCGGCTGCCACAGCAGTATCTGCTTTTGCGGTAAATGCGGGCGCTGAAGAGGCGGTAAAGACCGGACTTGCACTGATCACGGATGTATCTGATTCCACAGATGCAGCTGAGGATAAAGAGGGTGTTGGTGCTTCCAATGTATCTATCGCGGCAGTTACAGTAGATTCTGAGGGTAAGATCGTGAATTGCGTGATCGATATTGCACAGACAAAGATCAAATTTGATGCCGAGGGTAAGGTAACCGCTGACTTAGAGGCTGAATATAAGTCTAAGCAGGAGCTGAAGGAAGAATATGGCATGAAAGCAGCTTCTCAGATTGAGAAGGAATGGTATGAGCAGGCCAATGCATTTGCAGAGTACTGCATCGGTAAGACCGCAGAGGAGGTAGCAGGACTGGCAGTGACCGATGATGGACGCGCAGGGGATGTTGATCTGGCTGCATCCTGTTCCATTCATGTAGCTCCGCTGCAGGCCATGGTGATCAAGGCTGTGGAGAATGCAGAGGATCTCGGTGCAGATGCAGAGGATAAGCTCGGTATCGGCGTAGATATTTCCGTGGCAAATTCTGCAGATGCGACAGAGGAGAAGGATGGTCTGACAGAAGCATATGATACCGTCGTGGCTGTAACCGTAGATGCTGACGGCGTGATCACCAGTGCGGCTCTGGATGCAGTACAGGCGAGAGTAGGCTTTGATGCAGCAGGCGTGATCACTACGGATCTTGAGGCAGAGCAGCAGAGCAAGCAGGAGCTGAAGGATGCCTATGGCATGATCGCAGCTTCCAAGATCGGTAAAGAGTGGTATGAGCAGGCAAAGGCATATACCGATTATATCGTGGGTAAGACCGCAGAAGAGGTAGAGGGTATCGCAGTAGAAGAAGGTCGTCCGGCAGAGGAGGATCTGGCTGCATCCGTAACGATCCACATCAACGGATTTAATGCTCTTGTAGCAGAGGCTGTAGAGAACGCAAGATAATTCATCAAATCAGAGAAGTCTCATGCTTCGAATATATGGAATAGAAGAAAATCAGGGAGGGCTGTGTCATGCATGCCCTCCTTTTATCACAATCGGGAGTAAGCTTTACAGTGAATAGGAAAAAAGAAGTAGTTAAATATATAAAAATTTGCACAGGTCTCGTAGTCCTTGGCGTCTGTATGACAGCCTGCGGACAGAAAAAGAATCAGGAGACGGAGTTGACCCGCTATACCGCCAGCTTTCTGAACGTGTTCGATACGAAAACGGATATGATAGGGTATGCAAAGAATGAAGAAGAATTCAGCGCTCAGGCAGAGCTTGTAAAAAAAGAACTGACAAGATACCATGAGCTTTATGATATTTACAACAGCTATGAAGGAGCTGCCAATATCCGCACGATCAATGAGCAGGCGGGAATCATGCCGGTGAAGGTAGATGCAGAGATTCTGGATTTACTGGAGATGGGAAAAGAGATGTATGCGTACACCGGGGGACAGGTGAACATCGCCATGGGAAGTGTACTTGGCATTTGGCATGAATACAGAGAGCAGGGGATAGACGATCCAAAGAATGCGGCTCTTCCATCTATGGAAGCGCTTGAGGAGGCTGCTTCGCATACAGACATAGAGAAGGTGATCATAGATCGGGAACATTCCACGGTCTATCTGGAGGATCCCGAAATGTCTTTGGACGTGGGAGGCATCGGCAAGGGCTATGCGGTTCAGAAGGTTGCCGAATATGCAAAGGAACTTGGGATGGATCGGCTTTTGCTGAGCGTGGGCGGCAATATCAGCGCCAACGCTCAGCGCATTGATGATACCAACTGGGTGCTTGGCATACAGAATCCGGATATGGACAGCGACGAGCCATATGCAGAGCGTGTAAAGCTTGCGGATGCCTGTGTGGTCACCAGCGGAGACTATCAGAGATACTATGAGGTAGACGGGGTGCGTTACTGTCATATCATCGATCCGGATACTCTGATGCCGGCGTCTTACTGTGCCTCCGTTTCCATCATTACCGCAGATTCCGGTAAGGCAGACGCGTTGTCCACGGCAGTATACAATATGCCTGTGGAAGAAGGACGGGTCTATGTGGAAAAATTGCAGGATGTGGAGGCCATGTGGGTATTAAGCGATGGAAGCAAGATTTATACAGACGGATTTTCCGGATATTTGGAGGGATAATATATGGAAAAAGTGATGAAAAAGAGAACACTCGTTTTTGCACTGCTTCTTCTGCTGCTTTCTGCGGTGAGTTATGCAGCCGTGACAATTTATCAGAATCAGACAACTGAAAAAGGTATTGCAGTGGTCATAGCAGAGGGAGTAGAAATCGGTCGCTATCCGCTGAACAGAGATAGAGAAGAAATGTTGAAATATGAAAATGGCGGTTATAATATATTGACAATTCAACATGGGGAGGCTCAAATCACGGAAGCCTCCTGTCCGGATAAGATCTGTGTATATCATCGCCCTATAAGCAAAAACGGACAAAGCATTGTCTGCCTGCCGAATGAACTGATCATCGAGATACAGAATGCTCCGCAGGCAGAAATAGATGCAGTGACGAATTAAAATCAAAAATTGGAGAAACTTCTCATTTTTTTATATGATAACAGTGAATAATGCTTGTAAAGTATATGACAAATGTCATATAAAAATTATTACATTGTACATTTGTGTGTAAAATAAGAAAATGATAGGATACATTTACAACAAAACGTACAAAAAACATAGGGAGGTTTTTACAATGAAAAGAAAAGTTATCAGCGCACTTGTATGCGCAGCTGCTGTAGCTGCAATCGTTCCGACAGCTGTATCTGCAGAAGGTAAGAAGTTTGGTTATACCTGTATGGATGGAACCAACCCGTTCTTCGTAACCATCGAGAATAGAATGAGAGAGCTGGTTGAGGAGCAGGGCGATGAGCTGATCGCTGTGGATCCGGGTAATGATGTTACAAAGCAGATTCCGATGGTAGAGGATCTTATCGTTCAGAACCTTGACGGTATGTTCATGAACCCGGTTGATGCAGAAGGTATCATGCCGGCAATGGATCAGTTAAAGGCAGCTAATATTCCGGTAGTTGGTTTTGATACAGAGATTTCCGATATGTCTTACGAAGTTTCTTATGCAGGATCCGATAACTACAACGCTGGTAAGGTTTGTGGTGAAGACCTCGTTAAGAGATGCCCGGATGGCGGTAAGATCATCGTTCTGGATTCCCCGACTATGCAGTCTGTAACAGACAGAACCAACGGCTTCATGGATGCTATCGATGGCAAGGGATTTGAGGTTGTCGGACAGCAGGATGCAAAGGGTAACCTTCAGGTAGCTCAGGGTCTGGCAGAGGATCTTCTGACAGCAAACCCGGATATCGTTGCGATCTTCGGTGGTAACGATCCGACAGCTCTTGGCGCACTTGCAGCAGCTAAGGGACAGAACATGGAAGGTATCCTGATCTACGGTGTTGACGGTTCTCCGGACATCAAGGCTGAGCTGGCTAAGGGTGATTCCCTGATCGCAGGTACCGGCGCACAGTCTCCGGTAACGATCGCTGAGACCGCAGTAGATATTATGTACAAGTATCTGGATGGCGAAGAAGTGGATGATAGATATCCGGTTGAGACCTTCCTGATCACAGCTGACAATGTAGACGAGTACGGCACAGACGGCTGGCAGTAAACAAAACGTAACGGTGCCATTCTCCCCGCTTGCGGGGAGAAGGCACTTTTTATTATGACAATAGAGCTTTACGGAGTGTGAAATCTATTGCAGCAAAGGAATATATACAGGCAGGTGAGTTTATGAGCGAACACGTATTGCTTCAAATGAAAAACATACACAAATCCTTCCCGGGCGTTAAAGCGCTGCAGGCCGTGGATTTTGAGCTGCGTGCCGGAGAAGTTCATGCACTGCTGGGAGAGAATGGTGCCGGTAAATCTACTCTGATCAAGGTACTTGGCGGAATTTATATCGCTGAGGAGGGGGAGATTTTTATTGACGGAAAGAAGGTTGAGATCAACAACGTCAATGATTCTCATGAGAACGGTGTCGCGATCATCCATCAGGAGCTGGTTCTGGTTCCGCATATGACAGTTGCAGAGAATATCTGGCTTGGCAGAGAGCCGGGCGGTAAGTTTGTCAATTTTGACAAGATGGAGAGAGACACGCAGGAATTGCTGGATGCGTACGGTCTTGATTTCAAGGCGGATACTCTGGTAGGAAAGCTGACGATAGCACAGCAGCAGATGGTAGAGATCATCAAAGCGATCTCGTATGATTCCAGAATTCTGGTAATGGACGAGCCGACCTCCTCTATCTCAGATAAAGAAGTAAGTTTCTTATTTGAAACCATGCGTACTCTGACTGCCAAAGGAGTTGGAATTATCTATATTTCTCATAAGATGAGTGAATTGGAGCAGATCTGCGATCGTGTTACGGTTATGCGAGACGGTACCTATGTGGGAACCGAGGTCGTGGCGGAGACGAACAAGGATGCTCTGATCGCTATGATGGTAGGTCGTGAGCTGACGAACTATTACACCAGAGATTTCCTGAACGAGAAGACAGAGACGGTACTGAAATGTGAGAACATTGCGGACGGCAAGATGGCCAAGGGAGCTTCTTTTGAAGTTCATAAGGGTGAGATCGTCGGATTTGCCGGACTGGTCGGCGCCGGACGAAGCGAGACCATGAAGGCTGTATTCGGTCTGTCACAGGGAAGTACCGGAACCGTATATCTGGATGGAAAAGAAATACATATCAAGTCTCCGGTAGATTCCATGAAATATGGTATCGCACTGGTGCCGGAGGATCGTAAGCTGGAGGGACTGTACAAGGTACAGAGTGTACGATTTAACTCTACGATCGAAGTATTAAAGGACTTCATCCACGGAATTTTTGTAAATGCCGGCAAGGAGGAGGAGATTACGCAGAAGTACATCGATATGATGGCGACAAAGACACCTTCTCAGGAACAGCAGATTGGCAATCTTTCCGGTGGAAATCAGCAGAAGGTTATGATCGGAAGATGGCTTGCTACTTCCCCTAAGGTGCTGATTCTGGACGAGCCGACCCGAGGCGTTGACGTCGGGGCAAAGGCAGAGATTTATTCCATAATGAATGAACTGGCAAAGAGCGGAATGTCAATTATCATGATTTCCTCGGAAATGCCGGAGATTCTCAACATGAGTGACCGCATCTATGTTATGTGTGACGGCCGTGTGACAGGCTGTTTCAGTCATGAAGAGGTTACTCAGGAAAAGATTATGAGTTTGGCGGCTAGATAAGCGCGAGGGAGGAAAGACAATGGCAAGGTTTCAAAAGAATGTAATACAATATTTTAAAGAAAATCTGGGAATTATCGTTGCTCTTCTGGCAATCTGCATTTTCTTGGCAGTGTTCCCGAAGACAAGCAGCATTTTCCTGTCATCAAAGAATATTTTTAACGTATTAAGACAGATCGCACCGAACGTATTTCTCGCCTGCGGTATGATCATGGTAATTATCCTCGGCGGTATCGACCTGTCCGTAGGTATGGTTATCGCATTAACAGGATGTATTGCAGCAGGCTGTGTATCCCGCTACGGTTTTCCGATTCCGGTGGCTTTTCTTGTTGGTATCCTGATCGGTATGGTAGTTGGTATGTTCAATGGTATCTGGGTTGCAAAGACGACGATTCCGCCGTTTATCGTAACCTTGGCATCCATGAATATTTCTAAGGGATTTGCACAGGTATATACCGGCGGTTCACCGGTGCGCGTAGTAAATGATGAATGGCAGTTCCTTGGCGCAGGTTATGTCGGACCGGTTCCGGTTCCGGTTATCCTGATGCTGATCGTTTTGATCATCACAGCTATTATTTTGAACAAGACACAGCTTGGACGTCATATATATGCAGTAGGCGGCAATCCGCAGGCAGCATCATTTTCAGGTATTAATACTGCAAAGGTGAAATTCTTAGTGCATACGTATTCCGGTATTATGGCGGGGCTTGCAGGTGTTGTATGGGCATCCCGTATGTACTCCGGTCAGCCGACTGCAGGTGACGGCGCCGAGATGGACGCTATCGCAGCCGTAGTAGTAGGCGGAACCTCCATGGCCGGCGGTTCCGGTAAGATCGGCGGCATGATCATCGGTGCGATCATTATCGGTGTTTTGAACAATGGTCTGAATCTGATGAACGTTAACACATCATGGCAGTATTGTGTAAAAGGACTTGTAATTCTTCTTGCAGTATTTACAGACTATATCAGAAACAGAAAAGGTTGATAGATACATCTTCCTGATATCGTGGTATAATAAAAGGGCGACGCAGTCAGTCGCCCTTTTATAGTACAAAAAAGGGGACTATTATGCGTCATAAAGACATTATTTTAGAAAAATTCATTGCTTTCTATAAGATACGGGGAAGAAGTATGAAGAAAAAGATTGCATTTGCAGGCATACTGGCTATGATGCTGGCGGGAACGGTATTTGCATTACCCAAAGCCTTTGAGACAGAGATGCAGCAGTCGGAACATACGCCGCGGCTGTTTGGCAGCACCTATATGACCAGAAATAATCCGTTTTTTGATGTGCTTCATGAATCATTAGGAGAGGTTGTAGAAGAAAACGGCGATATTTTGATTACAAGAGATCCGCTTCAGGATCAGGAAAAACAAAATGAGCAGATCTATGAGATGCTGGAGGAGGGAATCGAGCTGCTGTTTTTAAATCCGGTTGATTGGGAGGAAGTGCAGCCTGCTGTGGATGCATGTAAGAGAGCCGGAGTTCCTATTATCAATATTGATACCAGAATCAAGGATCAGAGCGCAGTAGTGACCTGTATTGAGACGGACAATTATCAGGCGGGGCAGGAATGTGCCAAGGATATGGTCAAGCGTCTGGAGAAAGCAAGAATTGTCATTTTAAATAATCCCACGCAGACCTCGATCAGTGATCGTGTGAGGGGATTTAAGGATATCATAGAAGGTAATGAGCAATATGAGGTCATTTATGAAGAGAGCAGTTCCGGGGAATTGGAGGTTGCTGCTGAGGTAGTGGCAAATTTCTTAAAGGAACACCCGGATGCAGAGTTTGATGTTCTGCTGGGAGGAAACGATCCTTCAGCGCTTGGAGGTCTGTCCAGCCTGCAGCAATATAAGCGTGATGAAGGAGTTTTGGTCTATGGAATCGACGGTTCACCGGATTTTAAAGCAATGCTGGAATTAGGATATGTGACCGGCACCAGCTCGCAGAGCCCCAAAGAGCTGGGACGTATGTCCGGTGAGGTGGCTTATGAGTGGCTTGCAGGCAAAGAGGTGGCGCCCTATGTCAGTCTTCCGAGCCGTCTGATCACGAAGGATAATCTGAACGAATATGAAATTAATGGATGGCAGTAGCTGCAGCGGAGGTGCGGGATGAAGGAAAAAAGGATCCGTGTATATCAGATAGGAATTCTTCTGCTGAATGTGGCTGCCGTGATGGCGATCAGTATTTTTATCTATTATACGACCAATCTGATATGCCGAAGGTACAGCGCACGCGAATTTCTGCAGAATGTGGAGGCAATTCCGTGGAATCCGAGAAAGAACATGATTCTGTGCGGAATGCTGCTGCTGCTTCTGGTGGCAAGCTTTATGATGCGGGAAACCAGATTTAAGAAGTTTCCGCGTCTTGCAACAGCAAGTCTGATGGTAGATTTTGTGACTGCGGTCGGCATCGTGTACCTTCTGAATTTTAACTACAACGGAATTTTGATCATGGTTTTTGCAGATTTTCTGGTATATATCAAGGATCGTAAGGCACAGATCATGCTTATGATTCTTGCCATAGCATGTTTTCTGCTGACAAACTACAGCTTGATCTCGGTATGGTATCATCTGTATTCGATAGATACCTATATTCAGTTTTATAATGCATCTGCGCAGCAGTACCTTCTTTGCTTTTATAACGTACTTGTCTCTATGAACATTGTGCTGTTTGTATTATACTGTGCGGAAGTGATCATGATACAGAGAGGTACGATTGACGAGGTCAATGCACTGTATGCGAAGCTTGAGAAAGTCAATGAGCAGATTCAAGAGTATGCGGTGATGTCTGAAAAGATGGCAGAGACTAGAGAGCGTAATCGACTGGCTCGAGAAATTCACGATACGCTGGGACATACATTGACCGGAATCGCAGCAGGGATTGATGCATGTATTGCAACGATTGATGTGGCACCGGATATGACGAAAAAGCAGCTTGAGACGATTTCCGGTGTGACCCGTCACGGGATCAAGGAGATCCGCCGTTCGGTAAATGAGCTTCGGCCGGATGCGCTGGAGAGATTCAGTCTGGACTATGCCATATCCAAGATGGTGACGGATATGAGTTCTCTTTCGGGAGCGAAGGTATATTTTAACTGTGAGGTAAAGAATCTGAAGTTTGATGAGGATGAGGAGAATGCGATCTACCGTGTGATTCAGGAAAGCATCACCAATGCCATACGTCACGGACAGGCAGAAAAGATCTGGATCACTATGACAAAAGAAAATTCCGATATTATGCTTCAGATCCGCGATGACGGTACGGGATGTAAAGAGATGAAAAGCGGATTCGGCACAAAACATATCAGAGAGCGGATACGTATGCTCGGAGGTACGGTTTCCTTTGACGGAAGTAACGGCTTTACGGTAGCTGCGAGAATACCGATCCGATGGGGTGAAAATTATGATTAAGGTACTGGTTGCGGACGATCAGGAGCTGATTCGTCAGAGTCTGCAGATCGTGTTGGACAGTAAAGAAAATATAGAAGTGACAGATGTCGCGGCGAATGGTCAGGAGGTGATTCAGTGCGTGCGCAGACAGCGTCCGGATGTGATACTGATGGATATCCGAATGCCAAAGATGGACGGGGTACAGTGTACAAAGATCATCAAGGAAAACTATCCGGATATTAAGATCATTATCTTGACGACCTTCGATGATGATGAGTTTGTATACAATGCACTGAAGTTTGGCGCCAGCGGATATCTGCTGAAGGGTGTCTCCATGGATGAATTGGTGGACGCTATTGTGACGGTGTACAGCGGACGCGCCATGATCAATCCGGATATTGCCACGAAGGTCGTGCGGTTGTTCTCTCAGATGGCCAAAGCAGATTATACGATCCCGGTGGGAATCAAGGATGAGAGTGATCTGACCAAGACAGAATGGAAGGTGGTTGCAGAGGTGGAAAAGGGTGCCAGCAACCGCGAGATCGCAGAGCGCCTGTGTCTGTCAGAGGGAACCGTGCGGAATTATCTGAGCGCGATCCTGAACAAACTGGATCTTCGCGATCGGACACAGCTTGCCATCTGGGCAGTACAGACGGGAGTTGGTAAACGGCGGCCGGACTGAGAAGGAGGCAAAATGAAAAAACTAAACAGCATTCTTGCACTCACCGGTTTGACAGTAGCTCTGCTTACAGGACAGGCAAATGCTATGGAGGAGCATGAGACGGTATTGGAGTTTGGCATGTTTACGGGAAGTAACTGGGATGTGGCGAGCGCCAGTAGCTTTGTGATCATAGACCGGGCAATCGAGGCTTTTGAAAAGACCCATCCGGGGGTCAGGGTTCATTATGATAGTGGAATTCTAAAAGAAGATTATTCGGAATGGTGTGCCAGAAAGTTTTTAAACGGAGATCTGCCGGATGTCTTTATGGTATTGGATACGGATTTCACAAAATATTGCTCTCTCGGAGCTATGAAAAATCTGGATGAGATGATGGAGGCGGATCAGGATTTTGATCAGAGCAAATTTTTTTCGACAGCATTGAATATCGGAAAAAACGGCGGAAGTCAGTATGCCCTGCCTTATGAGGTGGTGCCGACTCTTTTGTTTTTTAACAAATCGCTGTTGTCAAAAGAGAAAATAGAGATTCCCAATCAGGACTGGACATGGGAGGATATGTATGAGATCTGTAAAAAGGTTACCAAGGATACCAACGGAGACGGACTTCCGGATCAATTCGGAGCCTATAATTATAATTGGCTGAATGTAGTCAACACCAGTGGGGCGGAGCTGTTTTCGGCGGATGGACAAAAGGTGAATTTTACAGGAAGTCAGGTATATGATTCTATGCTATTTCTGCGGGAGCTGTATGAGCTGAATCAGGGACAGAAGGTGACGCAGGAGGATTATAATAACGGAAAGGTGGCGTTCATGCCACTGACCTTTGCGGAATATCGCACCTACAAGACATATCCGTATAAGATAAAAAAATACAATACGTTCCAATGGGATTGTACGACATTCCCTGCAGGAGCAGACGGTGGAAATACTTCTGAGGTGGATGCACTTCTGATCGGTATCAGCCAGCATACGAATCAGGAGCAACTGGCGTGGGAATTTCTGAAACAGTTGACTTATGAAAAGGAGATGCAGATGGATATCTTCCGGTATTCTCAGGGAGTCTCGGTGCTGCGCGAAGTGACTATGTCGGAGGAGGCAGCAGCAATCCTGCAGGAGGACATGGACGAAGGCGAACGAGTGATTAACAGTGAGTTGCTTGGCTCCGTAATCGAGGAAGGAAGTATCGCTCCAAGCTTTGATAAATATGATCAGGTGATCAGTTTGGCAGATAACGAGATTTCTAAAATTATAGAAGAAGACAAGAATATCGACAGCTCACTGAAAATATTTCAGAGAACCCTGACAAGCTATTTAAAACAATAAATAACAGGAGGCAAAGAAAATGAAAAGATCAGAGATTAATCATGCAATCGAATATGTAATGAAAAAGCTGGAGGAAGCCAAATTTCCCCTCCCACCCTTTGCATTTTATACACCGGAGGATTGGAAGAAGGCAGATGAGAGCGAACAGGAAATCGTAGATAATATGCTGGGCTGGGATGTAACGGATTTTGGAGAGGGAGATTTTAAAAATATCGGTCTGACGGTATTCACATTCCGCAACGGTAATTTTCATGATAAGAAGAAGTATCCGAAGCCCTATGCGGAAAAAATGCTTTACGTCATGGACGGACAGATTCTGCCGTATCATTATCACTGGTATAAGGGCGAGGATATTATTAATCGCGGAGGCGGCGAACTGGAAATTACATTATATAACTGTTCACCGGAGGACTTTGCGGATCAGGAAGGCGGAAGAGGTGGAAAACAGGGCACCTTTTTAGATACAGATGTGGAAGCTGTGATCGATGGAAAAAAACAGACTCTGCCTGCGGGGGGCAAGGTGATTTTAAAGCCCGGACAGTCCATCAGTGTAAAACAGGGACAATATCATACATGGCAGGCAGTACCGGGGAAAGGAGATATCATCCTGTTTGAAGTATCCATGACAAACGATGATCATGTAGATAATCGCTTTTATGAGCCGAAAAAGAGAATTCCGGATGTGAATGAGGATGAGGCGGTGAGACATTTAATGTTTGCAGATTATAAAGATTACTATTTGAAATAATAGAAAAGGACAGAGGAATGAGAACAAGAGAAGAATTATATGAACTGGCAGGGCAGTTTCGATATGGGGGAAACATCATGGATGTTCGCCCATGGGGGAACGGACATATTAATGATACGTATCTGGTTGAAGTGGAGACGGCGTCCGGAAGAAAGAAAATGATCCTGCAGAGGATCAATCGATTCGTGTTCCGCCATCCTGCAGAGGTTATGGAAAATATTATGAACGTGACCGGATATCTGAGAAAGCAGATCATGGAGCTGGGAGGTGATCCGGAACGTGAAACTTTAAATATGGTGCAGTGTACAGACGGCAAGAACTACTATGTGGATCCGGATGGAGAATACTGGCGTTCCATGCTGTATATTCAGGATACGGTTTGTCTGGAGTATGCAGAGACAGCTGAGGACTTTTATGAGAGCGCCAGAGCATTCGGAAAATTTCAGAGACTTCTGGCAGATTACCCGGCAGAGACACTTCATGAGACGATCAGGGATTTTCATAATACCAGAGTAAGATTTGTGGCATTTCAAAAAGCAGTAAACGATGATAGTGTGGGACGGGTGAAGAACGTTGCAGAAGAGATAGATTTCATTTTGGAGCGCGAGGGGACGGCAAATTATTTTGCAGAGCTGCTGGACAGAGGAGAAATACCTCTTAGAGTAACGCATAATGATACAAAGTTGAATAACGTTATGATGGATAAGGATACGAGAAAAGGTGTATGCGTGATAGATCTGGATACGATCATGCCGGGACTGGCTATGATGGATTTCGGGGACTCGATACGTTTTGGTGCCAGTACGGCAGCGGAGGATGAAAAAGATCTGGACAAGGTTCTGTGTGACATGAAATTATTTGAAATCTATGTCAAGGGATTCTTGGAGGAGTGTGGAAGTAATCTTACGGATCTGGAGATAGACCTTCTTCCGATGGGAGCAAAGGTGATCACGTATGAGCAGGCAATGCGTTTTTTGACGGATTATCTGCAGGGAGATCCCTACTATAAAATTGATTATCCGGAACAAAATCTGGATCGTGCCCGCAACCAGATAAAGCTTGTAAAAGATATGGAAGAAAAATGGCAGGATATGCAGTCGATCACTCAAAAATATAAGGAGCGTATAGAAAGATGAAGAGAATAATTATGATGGTACTTCGCAATCTTCTGTTTGTGCCTTGGTGGATAATACAGATGAAGCTGTATGCGAGAGATAACGATCAACATGACGAACAGCAGCGCTATGCCCTGCTGAGAAAGATATGCAGAAATGCGATCCGGGGCGGTAAGGTAGAGCTGATCATGAGTGGACAGGAGAATATTCCGGAAAAAGACGGATTTATTATGTATCCGAACCATCAGGGAATGTTCGATGTATTGGCTATCATCCAGAGCTGCGATCATCCTCTGTCCGTAATTATGAAAAAAGAAGTGGCTGATATTCCATTTGTAAAAGAAGTACGCAAGATCATGGGTGCGCATGCCATGGATCGCGAGGATGTACGCCAGTCAATGACGGTGATTCTTGATGTGGCAAAAGAGGTTGCGAAAGGACGCAACTATGTGATTTTTCCGGAGGGCACACGCTCAAAGAATAAAAACCATCTGCTGGAGTTTAAAGGGGGCAGCTTTAAAGCAGCCACGAAAGCAGGATGTCCTATTGTGCCGGTAGCTTTGATCAATTCTTATCTTCCCTTTGACTCTAATACGATTCATCAGGTAACGGTGCAGGTGCATTATTTGCCGCCGATTACTTATGAAGAATATAAGGACATGAAGACAACGGAAATCGCTCAGCTGGTGAAAAACAGGATCGAAAAAAAGATTGCAGAAAAAATTTAAATTTGTTGTTGACAAAAGAATTTCGGATTGCTATAATAACTCATGCGTCACAAATGAACGCATTGGTAATAGGGAAGAAATTCTTCAGGAGAAATACTCAAGAGGCTGAAGAGGCGCCCCTGCTAAGGGTGTAGGTCGTTCACGCGGCGCGAGGGTTCAAATCCCTCTTTCTCCGTTCAA
>JAUNCG010000017.1:28452-42365 GCA_030526715.1 Eubacteriales bacterium | reverse complement strand
AAAAAAGAGTTACAATTAAAATTAATATATACATAATTCAAGGAGGATGGTATTATGTTAAAGAACATGAAAGAAATTTTATCCGTTGCAAACGAGCACAATTTTGCAGTGCCGGCATTCAACGTTGCGGATTATAATATGTTTAAAGGACTCATGGAGATCACAGAGGAGTTAAATGCACCGATCATCATTGCGATCCATCCGGATGAGCTGAAGCATGTTGGCCCGGAGATGGTAAAGGCTGTTATTGAGCGTATCTACAAGTCTCCGGTTCCGGCTTGCATTCATCTGGATCACGGCGCAGATTTTGAACAGGTTATCTGGGCAATCCAGACAGGCTATACCTCCGTTATGATCGACGGCTCTTCCCTTCCGTTTGAAGAGAACGTTGCAGCATGCAAAAAGGTCGTAGAGGCAGCTCACGCAGTAAACGTATCCGTAGAGGGCGAGCTGGGTACCATCGGTACCGCTGACAACTTCGGTGAGGCCGGCGCGGCTGTGATCAAGTACACAGATCCGGAGGATGCAGTAAGATTTGTTGAAGAATCCGGAGTAGATACGCTTGCTATCGCGATCGGTACCTGCCATGGTCTGTATCCGAAGGGGGTAGATCCGGAGCTGAAGCTTGATCTGCTCAGTGAGATCAAAGCAAAGCTGCCGAATACCCCGCTGGTTTTGCACGGCGGTTCCGCGAACCCGGATGATGAGATCGAGGAGTCCACAAGACGCGGCGTGAATAAGATCAATATCTCCAGCGATATCAAGTCCGCATACTACAATAAGATGCGTGAAGTGCTTCAGAACGAGAAGCTTCGTGAGCCGGGAGATATCCAGCCTCCGTGTCAGGCAGCCCTCAAAGAGGTTGCAGCTCATAAGATCAGACTCTTCCATGCGGATGGAAAGGCAGATCTGTACTAAATTGAATAAGAGCGACCCGTCAAAGGTTGCGTAGAAGGAAAACAGGGGCTGCTGCAAAATAAACAGAGAGATTTTGTGGCAGTCCCTGTTTAAATTTACAGGATAGACTTGGGAGGAAGACATGAGCATAGAAAAAAAGTATGTTCAGATCGTATCTGAATTGACGGATATTGCAAAAAAAAGAACACGGGAGGAGCGGTATACGGCGCTTGGCTTTACCAGCAATCTGGATCTTCTGTGCGATTTCAGTACGGAAAAGCTGAGTAGCCTTTTGGAGCAGTATTTGCCGAATGGAAAACTGGAGGAGATGAAGGCGGCGAAGCTGATCACCTGCATCGAAGAGCTGCTGGAGACCATGGTATTTTTCTGCAGAAGCGGTATAGGCGGTGAGGTGGACATTACGGGAACCGAAGTGATGAAGGATACCTTCCGGTGGACGAACGGAATGGGCGGAACCGGAGTGCAGGCGGCTATGGCGCTGCAGAGGATTGGCTGTCCGTCCCTGGTGCATCTGACGGACGATTCCGGGGAGGTATGCAAGCTTTTGGATCTTCCGGGAATCTATGTGGCATCTTCGGAAGGAAAGCTGATCGGGACGAAAGCGGTAAAGCAGACGCAGGAGCAGGAGGTACATGCCATTGTACAGTTCCGAAAAGGTGATGTGATCCGTCTGGGAGAGCAGGAGGTGACGATTCCCACATCCAACCGTCTGATCCTGACCAAAATTACGGTAAACGAGACAGTGCCGTTTTATAAGCCGTTTTTTGATTATATCGCCGATGAGGGCAGGCATGTGAGCAGCTATGTATTATCCAGCTTTAACTGCCTTCAGCAGAAGAAGGTGCTGGCAGATCGGCTGCAGAAGGCAAAGGAGAGCATTATGGCGTATCACCGGGCAAATCCGGCAGGGGTAGTGTTCTTTGAAGATGCGCATTATCACAACAAGGAGATTCGTGAGATGTGCATGAATCAGCTGTACCCGGAGGTGGATATTGTCAGTCTGAATGAAGAAGAGTTGGCATACACTCTGGAGAGCTATGGAATGGAGCTGGATCTGGAGGATGCGGAGTCTCTGGTCAGGGGGATTGAAGCGCTGAGAAAGAAATTCAGCATGAAAAAGGGGATGATCGTACATACAAAGGATTTTTCCGCGTACATCGGAGAAAGACTGGATACTGACATTGAGGCCGGGTTGATTTGCGGCAATCTTCTGGCTACGGCAAAGGCCATGAACGGCTGGTATGGTACCATGGAGCAGATAGAAGCATTGCTGCAATATCCGCTGAGCGAAAAGGGCATGGCATTCAGAAAACGGGCGGCAGAGGCTTCATGGGGTCAGGACGTCATCATCGTGCCGACGAGATATGTGGATCGTCCGCCCTATACGATCGGTCTGGGGGACTCCTTTGTGGCGGGTGTGCAGATGTGCTTTTGATATAGAGAGAATGGGAGCTGATAATATGAGAGAAGATGCGGTACGTGAGAGGATTCAGGAAAGATACGGAGCGCTTTCTGCCTCGGAAAAGAAAATTGCAGACTATCTGATGGAGAATTTAGAAAAGGCGGTCAATTATAATGTGTCTGAGATGGCTAATGCGAGTGGAACAAGCGATGCGACCATTGTCCGCTTCTGCAAGCATCTGGGATACAGCGGTTATTATCAGCTTCGTATCAATCTGTCCAGAGAGCTTGGCAGGAATGAGTATCATCAGGAAGAGGAGGCGGATAAAAATACGGCGTCCGGTATTCTGCTGAATTACGCGAAAAATATTCAGTATATGGCTAAGTACTTGAATGATGAGGATATGAAGACCTGTGCGAAGCTGATCGAGAACTGTCACTATGTACATCTGGTGGCGGAGGGCAACACGACGACGCTGACTCAGTATATGGGCTTTCGGCTCGGGCGTCTCGGTGTGCGCTGCACCTACCATGCGTTGCCGGAGTATTACCTCAATGATATTATGATGGCACAGGAGGACGATATCGTATTTGCGATTTCCCAGTCGGGATCTTCAAAAAAAGTCCTGCGGGCGGTAGAGCTGGCGAACAGACAGAAGATACGTACCATAGGGATCGTTGGATATCGTTACTCGCCGCTGTCTAAGTTGGTAGATTATCTTCTTCTGGCGCTGGTGGAGGATCAGAGATTTGACTACAGCAAGAACTATGCGCATCTTTATGAGATGGCGGTGGTGGATACGCTGCTGGAGCAGATCACCAACGACGTGCGCAGGCAGAAGCGGGATCTGGAGGGCGGTGAGATGCTGATGTCGGATTCAAAGTTGTAGGAAGGTGAACAGGTAAAGACAGATGTGTGAAAAAAAGTATGATGTGATATGTATGGGGATGATTGCACAGGATATTCTGGTGACGAACGTTCCAAAGCTGGCATTTTCCGGGGAGGCGGACACGGTCTTGGCGGATTCGCTGACCATAAGCGCCGGCGGAGATGCGGCAAATGAGGCGGTGATCCTGTCGCGACTTGGGAGCCGCACGGCATTGCTGACCAGACTTGATAGCGGGAACGTCGGTACAATGCTGCTGGAGGAGATGAAGGCGGAGGGAGTGGATACCTCTCTGCTGATTCGTCCGAATGACTGCCGGACCATGACCTCCATGGTATTTATCCATCCGGATGGAGAGCATCATTTTGTGGTAGGGCCCGGAAAAAATTTTGATCTGGAGTCGGGAGATTTTGACCCGGAGCTGCTGAAACAGACCAGAGCCATTTCGGCAGCGAGTTTGTTTGGATTCGGACATCTGGACACCGATGGGATGGAGCAGATATTCCGCGCGGCGCAGGAGGCCGGAGTATTGACGATTGCGGATACGGTATTCGATCTCCATGGCATCGGTCCTCACGGTGTGGACAGGGTATATCCCTATGTGGATTATCTGCTTCCGAGCATTGGTGAGGCGGTGTATATCACGGGGGAAAAAGAACCCGAGGCTATAGCTGAGTATTTTCTGAAGGCGGGAGTAAAGCATGTGGTGTTGAAGCTTGGCGCCGGGGGAAGCTTTTTCATGGATCGAAGGGAAGCCTTCTACACGGAAGCATTTCCGATCGATCCGGTGGATACCACGGGCTGTGGAGATAACTTTGCGGCGGCGTTTATCCACAGTCTGCTGAAAGGGAAAACACATCGGGAATGCATGCTCTTTGCTTCGGCGGCGGGAGCGGTCAATGCGCTGGGTGTAGGAGCGCACAACGGCGTAAGATCTGAGGAACAGCTTCTGGAGTTTATGAAAAAGCAGTAAAACCCCGATAGACCTCAAGAAGTCGGTCGGCAGTTTTTCCGGAAGAAAACTGCCGGTATCCCTGAAAATCCCGTACCGGCATAATGCCCAGCAGAGAATTTGTGAGAAACATTTCGTCAAATGTGGATAGATCCTCCGGAAGAAGCTCGCATGTGTGTACAGAATAAGTTTTGCAAAGATAGTCTCTCATAATACCCGGCAGCAGACCGCAGGAAAGATCCGGGGTATAGAGCTGTCCATCTTTTACAAAGAAGAGATTGGTAGTGGCGCCTTCACAGAGATAGCCCTTGGTATTCAAAAAAATCGGCTCCTGCAGTCCTTTTTTTAGAAAACGGCGCTTTTCCATCAGGCAGTCGCTGTAATTCAAGGTCTTATGATAGGTGAGAGGGGAGGTCTCATTGCGGAGAATGTCAGAAAATCCGACGATAAAGCCGTTGGCATAGTCCACCTCCGTATAAGGATTTTTTCTGTAACGCAGAAGTAGATTCTTCGGCGAAACGGTGATTTTCAGCACCATATGTCCCGATGCTATCTCAGGCTGCGCGAGCGTCTCACGGAGCCTGAGCTTTATTTCTTCCAACGTAGTATCCAGAGAAAAAAAGTCCATGGCGCGCTGCAGGCGCTGCAGATGCTCATCTAAAAACACCGGATGACCATCCTCTACTGCGATCGTCTCAAAGGCGCCCAAGCCAAAGTAATATCCGTCATCTTCAAATATCATATAGAACAGTTCCTTTCTTTTCGTTGATGATACTTACAGAATCGCATCGATCACAGCTCTTGCTTTCTGCAGAGTTTCCTCATATTCAAATTCCAGCTCAGATTCACAGGTGATTCCGCCTCCAACGCCGAGATGATAGATGCCATCCTGATGGACGGCTGTGCGGATGATGATATTGAAGTCGCAGCTTCCATCCAAAGAAAGATAACCCATGGAGCCCGTATAGAGCCCACGGCGATCGTGCTCCAGTTCATCAATGATCTCCATGGCGCGGATCTTGGGAGCGCCGGTAATGGAGCCGCCGGGAAAGGCCGCACGGATCAGATCCATGATGGAGAGACGGTCGTGCAGCTCGCCAGTGATGGTGGTCACCAGATGAAAAACGGTGGCATAGGTCTCGACATCAAAATGCTTTGTCACCCGTACAGAGCCCGGCTTGCAGACATGATTCAGATCATTTCTCTCAAGATCAACGATCATCAACAGCTCGCTGCGATCTTTGGAGGAAGTAAAGAGCTCCTGCTTTAAGGCCGCATCTTCTTCCGGGGTAGCGCCGCGCTTGCGGGTGCCTTTGATGGGTCTCGTCTCCACGATGCCATCCTTGACCAGCAGGAAGCGTTCCGGGGAAGCGCTGGCGATCTGAAAATCTCCGAAATTCATGTATCCTCCAAAGGGAGCGGGATTGTAGGTGCGCAGATGACGATAAACGTCATAGGGATCGCGCGCACTGGTCACGCAAAGCTGCTGGGTCATATTGGCGATATAAATATCACCCTCTATGATATAAGAAATCATACGGTCAATGGCGCTCTTATAGTCCTCCTTCGTAAAATTCGGCTGTATGGCAGAGGATACAGAGGAGGCAATATCTGAGAAAGAGGATCTTTGCGGCGGGATACTGCGTGGAACACAGTCGGAGATTTCCTGTATGGTTTGGGCTATCAGCTGGTTGGCATCGCCGGTTTCACCCCGGGCGGTAAGATAGAGCGCTTTTTCTTTGTGATCCTCAATAATCAGAAGATCATAAAAGGTAAAGCTTGCTTCCGGCATACGCAGTTTTTTCGGATGGCGTGTCCGGATGTGCTCGAACTTTCTCCCATAGTCATAGGAAACATAACCGATCGCACCGGCGATCAGAGGAAGATCAAAGGAGTGTTCTTCGTGACAGTCTCGCAGGATACGGCTGATTCCCTCCTCGAAGCTCTCATTTTGCGGAATATCATTTTTATAACATATACCATCCTCTTCTTTCAGAGTCAGATAAGGGTAACGTCCGATAATGGAATAGCGTCCAAGCTCATTTTCCAGAGCGGAGTCCAGAAATACCGCCATCGGCTCATTCTTATAGAGTTCAAAAATATCGGCAGCTTCTTTATATGCCGGCAGCTTTTGGACAATCGTTTTCATAGGAAATCCACCAATCCTTACATATTTTTACAAAATTTGCCAGAAGCTCGTGACCGAATTCTGTCAGTACAGCCTCCGGATGGAACTGCACTCCGAATATGGGAAGGTCGCGATGATGCATCGCCATCACGACGCCGTCCTCGGAGCGGGCGTCCACTCGGAGGCAGGAGGGAAGAGAAGAAGCCTTTACGATAAGAGAATGATAACGTGTCACATCGAAGCTCTGCGGAAGGCCTTCAAATAATCCGCTGCCGTTGGTGAGGATCGGTGTCACCTTACCGTGCATGGGTCTGGCGCCCTTGCAGATCTCTGCGCCGAAGGCGTGCCCGATGATCTGATGTCCGAGACAGACGCCGAGAATGGGAATGCGGCCGGCCAGACGTCTCAGAATCTCGCAGCAGTTGCCGGAATCTTTGGGACTCTTCGGACCGGGAGAGATGATCAGACCGTCATAGGCGCCGGTCAGCAGCAGGCGCTCTGCCATCCCGGCGGTGATCTGATCATTGCGTATCAGTTCGACCTGTTCGCCGAGCTCTTCAAAATAGCGGGCGAGGTTGTAAACAAAGGAATCGTAGTTGTCAATCATAAGATACATGCAGTTTCTCCTTTCAAAATGGTGTAAAAAAAGACTGCCGAAACCGGAAACCCTTCAGGGTTCCTGATTCTGGCAGTCTTCCGAGCAGTCTGTCGGGCACACCGTATATAAAAACGAAATGAGCTGCGCTCCTTCGTTAAGTTCTGTGTGTGTATCTTAGCATGGTTTTTGTAGCGTGTCCACAGATTTTTAGACAGAAATGCAGTTGTGTACAAAATTTGTACACGGCTATTTTATTGTCTGTGGCAAAAATGAGGGGATGCTTACATAATACAGATGATGTTAGACGAGTAAAACCAGACGAAGTCTAAAAATAACAGGAGGGAAATAAGATGCTGAATTATGGAAAAAAGATTGTAAAGTTTCGTATACCGATCTTTATCATCAGCCTTTTGCTGCTGATTCCGGCGGCGATCGGCTATATCAACACAAAGGTCAACTACGATATTCTGTACTATCTGCCGGACAGTATTGAGACTATGCAGGGACAGGATATTCTGGAAGAACAGTTCGGTACCGGAGCGTATTCCATGTTTATCTGTGAGGGAATGGACACGAAGGATGTTGCGGCGCTGAAGGAAAAGATGGAAAAGGTCGATCATGTGGAGAAAATCATCTGGTATGACAGCTTGATGGACATCAGAATCCCGATGGAGATGCTTCCGAAGAAAGCGAAGGATCTGTTCAACTCCGATGATTCTACCATGATGTTTATCATCTTTGACACAACGACCTCTGCCAGCGAGACGATGGATGCGATCAAGGAAATCCGTCAGCTGGCGGGAACACAGTGCTTCTTGAGCGGTATGTCGGCGATCGTTACGGACACAAAAGAGCTGTCGGATCAGGAGGTCGTGATCTATGTGGTTATCGCAGTACTCCTGTCCACGCTGGTATTGGCGATTGCGATGGATTCCTTCTTTATTCCGGTGGTATTTCTGCTGGGGATCGGCATGGCGATCGTTTATAATCTGGGAACCAATGTTGTGAAGGGAGAGATCTCCTATATCACCAAGGCATTGACCGCAGTACTGCAGCTTGGCGTTACCATGGATTATTCTATTTTCCTGTGGCACAGCTATCAGGAACAGCTCGAGGTCATGGAGGATCATAAGGACGCGATGGCACATGCCATTGCCAAGACGGTCAAGGCCGTGGTCGGAAGCTCCACTACCACAGTGGCCGGCTTTATCGCCCTGTGCTTTATGAGCTTTACGCTGGGTCTGGATCTCGGTGTCGTTATGGCAAAGGGCGTTATCATCGGCGTGATCTGTACCGTAACGGTTCTTCCGTCCATGATACTCATATTCGATAAGCCTCTGGCAAAGACAAAGCACAGACCGTTTCTTCCGACCATGGATAAGCTGTCAGATCTGATCACCAGACACTATAAATTATTTGCGGTACTTCTGGTGCTGCTGATCGCACCGGCATATTATTGTCAGACACATGCGAATGTCTATTATGCACTGGATGAGACGCTGCCTAAGACGCTGCCGAGTATCATGGCAAATACAAAGCTGCAGGAGGAATACAACCTTGGAGCAATGCATATGCTGCTGGTTGACAGCACCATGTCCTCCAAGGAGATCCGGGAGATGTCCGATGAGATGGAGCAGGTAGACGGAGTCAAGGGCGTCTATGGACTGGAGACTCTGCTGGGCAGCCGTATTCCGGATGATATGATTCCGAAAAAACTGAGAGAAACTCTGGAAAATGACAATTATAAGCTGATGCTGGTGAACAATGAATACAAAGTGGCCTCCGATGAGGTGAATGAACAGATCACACAGCTTAACGAGATTCTGAAGCGCTATGATCCGACCGGAATGCTGGTAGGTGAAGCGCCATGTACGAAGGATCTGATCACGATCACGGATAAGGACTTCCGTGTAGTAAATACCGTATCAATTCTGGCGGTATTTCTCATAATTGTGTTCGTATTTAAATCATGGTCACTGCCGTTTATTTTGGTGGCAACGATCGAATTTGCAATATTTATCAATCTGGGGATACCGTATCTGACGGGAACGGAGCTACCCTTTATCGCCTCCATTGTCATCGGTACGATCCAGCTGGGCGCCACTGTGGATTATGCGATCCTGATGACCAGCCGTTATGAATTGGAACGGGGCAGCGGAAAGAGCAAGAAGGAGTCCATTCAGATCGCACACCGGGCCAGTGTGAAGTCTATCATCGTCAGTGCGCTGAGCTTCTTTGCGGCGACCTTCGGTGTAGGGCTGTACTCCAATATTGATATGATTTCATCGCTCTGCATGCTGATGGCACGCGGCGCCATCATTAGCATGATTGTGGTACTGTGTGTACTGCCGTCGATGTTTATGATGTTTGATAAATGGATCTGCTTCTCAAGCAAAAATTTCAGAAGGGGGAAGAATCATGAACAGAAATAAGAAAATGAATACCGGGAAACGTAATGGGAATATCACAAGAAAGGCAGCTGCGGTAATGGCCGGTATGCTGGCGGCACAGACCGCTATGGCTGGGGTGTATGCGGCGGATGAGGATGCAGTCTCTAAGGAGGAGACGGTATACGTGAAGACAGATCCGTCCGGAGAGGCGAAGGATGTTATCGTCAGCGACTGGCTGAAAAATAAGGAAGGCTCCGGTGAGATCAGCGATACAACGGATCTGGAGAATATCGAAAATGTGAAGGGTGAGGAGACCTATTCTCAGGATGGCGATAAGCTGGTATGGGATGCGCAGGGAAAGGATATCTATTATCAGGGAACTACCGATAAGGAGCTGCCGGTTGCAGTAGCTGTGACTTACTACCTGGATGGTGTGGAGACATCACCGGAAGAGATGGCAGGCAAGAGTGGTCATGTGAAGATGGTATATACCTATGAGAATCATTCGAAATCAGGGGAAGTCTATACTCCGTTTGTGATGGTGACGGGCATGATTCTTCCATCCGGACACTTTACAAATGTGGAGGTAAAGAACGGCAGAGCTGTATCTGACGGTGATCGTGATATTGTCATCGGTCTGGGTGTACCGGGTCTGGCAGAGAGTATGAAGCTTTCAGATACTGAGTTTTTGAAGGATCTCGAGATCCCGACCTCCTTCGAGGTGGAAGCAGATGTGACAGATTTTCAGACCTCACTGGCGTTGACAGCAGCCACTACACTGGATCTGAGTGATCTGGGGCTGGAGGATATTGAGGATGAGGAAGACCTGAAGGATATGCTGGATGAGCTGACGGATGCCGCGACACAGTTGGTGGACGGCAGCGGTGATCTGTCAGATGGCGTGCAGACATTGAAGGATTCCTGTCAGGAGCTGATCGATGGGATGAACACCATTGATGAGAATATGGGGAAGCTCAATGACGGTATCAGTACCCTTGATTCCAAAAAACAGTCGCTGGTGGATGGCATCGATCGGCTCGCGAAAGGGATTCATACACTGGACAGTAAAAAGGGAGAGCTCACCTCAGGCGTGTCTAAGCTGAATAAGGGCGGCAAGAGTCTGACAAACGGAGCCAAGAAGGTAGATGACGGCGCAAAAGCAGTAAATAAAGGTGCCAAGACACTGGAAGCTAATCTGAAGAAGATGACTGACGGCACCACCAGTCTGGTGACCGGCGGCGCTCAGCTGAAGAGCGGCAGTGAGGCATTGGTGAACGGTACGAAGGCATTAAGTGAGGGAACCGCTGCTCTGAAGGCAGGGCTGGCGCCTCTAAGCGATACCGGTGAGCTAACGAACGGAATTGCGCAGCTGAAGAGCGGAGCTGAGGCGGTGAGTGATGGCAGCAAGAACCTGTCAGAAAAGTTGACAGACTATGCAGAAGGAGTGGATACCGCAGCAAAGAGTACTGCCGAGCTTGCAGCGGGAGCCAAGGAGCTGTCTGAGAAAATGGAGAAGTATACGACAGGAGTAGATACATTGATCAAAACGTTTACTGCAGGTACGGAAGACAATCCGGCCTATATGACATTGATCAATAAGTATATGGAAGCTACAAATGAGTATGTGCAGGGTAGTCAGCAATTGATCGCAGGTCTTACCGGAAGCGGAGCAGGTCAACCGGAGAGCGCACCGCTGCAGGAGCTGAATGCAGAGTCAGCAGATGCGGCAGATCTCGCATCGGAGAATGCAAGCCTGCGTGAAGAAAATGCACAGCTTAGAGCACAGCTGGAGGCACTGCAGAATGGAACCGATCAGAATGAGACGACAACGGTGAACACCATCAGTGATGAAGCGATTCAGAACCTGCAGGCGGTACAGAGCACACTGACAGAGGTAGAGGGGGTAGCCGATGGCGTGACCTCTCCGGATAAGCTGAAGACGCTGGCGTCCTCCTATGCGTCCTATGTAGATAGACTGCATGTGTCCGTGAATCAGATGAATGCAGCAATGGCAGGTATTCAGCAGCAGGAGATCGGCACAGGAAATCATATTGAGATCACACTTCCGGAAAGTGTTCCTGAGACGGCAGACGTGACAAGGACTGCGGATGCTCCGTCAGGAGAAAATCCGAATTCTGGAAATAGTGGCGATGCTGAGGCAATTGCGAAGGCAGTACAGGAGCTGCAAAAGGGAGCAACGCAGCTGACGGCTCTTGCGGGCGCTATTGCACAGTATAATGCAGGCTTTGCTCAGCCGCTCGAACAGTTGGCAAAGGATGAGACCGGATATACCAGTGGACAAAAGCTGAGTAAGGGAGCATCAGAACTGGCAGCGGGAGTCGGACAGCTATCAGCCGGAACCATGCAGCTGTCACAGGGAGCCGGACAGTTATCAGCGGGAGCAACACAGCTGACAACCGGAGCCGGACAGTTATCCGCAGGAGTGAATACTCTGGCAGAGAAAGTGAATCCGTTGATGAGCAAGCTGGGTACTCTGCTTACTAGTGTGGCGGCACTTGATACCGGTACACAGAAGCTGTATACCGGTGCGCAGGCGCTGGATAGCGGGCTGAACACCGCAGTGCTCTCCTTCCCGACACTTCAGAAAGGCGCGCAGCAGCTGTATGCGGGAGCTGGGCAGCTGGCAGCAGGTACGGGAGAACTGCAAACAGGTACGACAGGACTTTATAATGGCTCAGTGACACTGAGTAACGGACTGGAGACTCTGAATAACAGCACCGGCGCTCTCAGCGACGGTATCGGACAGCTGGCAGACGGCGCTGACGAGCTCAAGAGCGGAGCCGGAACTCTGAGCGATGGTATCGGAAAACTGGCAGACGGCAGTTCACAGCTGAAGGACGGTACCGCAAAGCTCGCGGAGGGCGGAGCTAAGCTGGATGATGGTGTGGATAAGCTGAAAGACGGAGCAGAGGATCTTCATGACGGAATGGTGAAGTTCAATGAGGAAGGTATTGAGAAAATCGAGGACTTTGTCAATGAGGATGTACAGGACGTGATTGACCGTCTGAAGGCTGTCAGAGAAGCGGGAGAACAGTATAAGCTTTTCAGTGACAGCAATGATGAGGTAGATGGCAGAGTGAAGTTTATCATTGAGACCGGGGAAATCGAAGGCTCGGAAGAATCATAAAAATGGAGCTGTCGCTTTAACGAGTGAACGCCCCCACAGCTTGCTGCGGGGGCGTTCACTATTTCAAAGCGAAATCAATCAATCGGCTTGATCTGCCATAAAAAGAGTTTTGTGTTTCAAAATCATATTTTTATTCTATATCCTGCAATGAGAAATGCAAGCCCTGCCATGAAATTATATTCTATTTATAGCGCTGTATGCTACGGCGTACTAATTGCTTAGTGTGACAGCTTCATTCCTATGGACTAAAAAATGACATTACAGAAGATGCCACAGATCACACTGATCACATAGAGGGTACCGAGAATCGCAAGATTCACGCGCTGTCTTCGATTATTTCGGAATAAGACCACCAGTCCGATACCGGCACAGGCGAGGAGTCCGGCCATCATACTGCCGAAGGAGAGCACGCCCTGCAGATAGAGGGTGGTGATCGCAACGGAGGAAGCGCAGTTCGGAATCAGACCGATCAGCGCGGTGATAAATATGCTGAGCACGGGATAGGACTGGAAGCCGGTGATCAGTCTGTTCATACCGATCGCTTCCACCAGAAAGCCCAGCACCAGATTGACGATTAGGATGAAGAGCGCGACCTGAAGCGTGTGGTTCAGTGTGGAGTAGAGCATGCTGCCCTCCTCACAATGACAGTGATCATGCTCGCAGAGATCATGAATATGGCGTTCCGGATTCTTCGGACGAAGAAACCGGAGCAGGACATCCACGATGAAACCGAAGATAATACCGAAGACGACCTTCAGACCGAGGATACGCAGGATATCCGGGATAGGTGCATTTCCGCTTAACAGGATCGGCAGCATCTCGTCGGAGGTGGATAAAAATACGGCAATCAGCGTACCGGCAGTGATGATACCGCCGGAATACAGGCTTGAAGCGGCGGAGGAGAATCCGCATTGCGGTATCATTCCGAGAAGTCCGCCGATCAGAGGACCGGCATTTCTGGTGCGCGTCAGCATCTGTGCAGTATGTTCGCCTGTATGAGATTCCAGATATTCCATTGCCAAATATGTGAGAAACAAAAATGGAAGCAGCTTGAGCGTGTCAATACCTGCGTCCAGAATAACATCTATAAATAATTCCATAAACGCTTCCTTTCTTATAATTATAAGTAAAACAGCAATATTGCTATTCTAGTGCCAAACAAAAAGAAAATCAAGTAAATATGGAAATTTACATTTTTTTAAGAAAATATTTACATGCAGTTGCTTGATATCGGGAAAGCGACAGCGTATCATGAAAACATATGCTGCGGAAGAAAGGACATTCTATGGTAGGATATATTGTTGTAAATAAAGAAGAGATGAAGATCAGAGAATATGAGACATATCGGGCGTTTTACTGCGGTCTTTGCAGACAACTGAGAGAACGCTATGGAATCAGCGGACAGCTGAGCCTCACATACGATATGACGTTTCTGGCAATTCTGCTTACCGGATTGTACGAGCCGAAGACGGAGGAGAAGAAGCGATCCTG